>DATBML010000077.1:0-5086 GCA_036554885.1 Desulfuromonadales bacterium | reverse complement strand
CCGGGTCTATGCTTGTCGCGATTTTTGCCGAAAACTTCGCCACAGGGAAATTGCCAGCGTCAACAGGGTGAGGGGGATGACGAACCCGGTCATTGCCTGGGTGAGCATCGAAAGCCCGTGATGCTGCATCGCCGTCAGCGCGATAAAAAGGGTGTAGGCGAAATAATAACCGAGAAAAAGCCCCCCCTCCCAGCGGGCGATTCGGTACCCGGCGAGAAAGATGGGGAGGCAGGCGACGGCGACGGCAATCATGACCGGCAGGTCGAAAGTCAGGGCGGTCGGCGGAACGGGCACCCCTTCGGGGGCCAGGGCAGCCGTCAGACCGAGCACCGACAGGATGTTGAAGATATTGCTCCCCACGACGTTGCCGACGGCAATATCCCGTTGGCCGCGCAGGCTCGCCAGGACCGAGGTGGCCAGCTCCGGCAGCGAGGTTCCCACTGCCACCACGGTCAGGCCGATGACCAGATCGCTCACCCCGAAAAACGTCGCCACCGACACCGCCCCGTCGACGAGCCACTTCGAGCCGACCCCCAGCAACACCAGTCCCCCCAGTATCTGAAGAATCTGCGTTCCCCTCCCCGAACGGCAGCCGGTCGGCGGAGCCTCTTCCGGGGACGCCTGTTCGCGGAGTTCCCGTCGGCTGCGGCGCACGGTCCAGACGGTGTAGACGATGATGCCGGCGAAAAGCAGCCCGCCCTCCCATCGGCCGATGGCGCCGTCCAGGGCGAAGAGCGTCAGCAGCAGCGACACGCCGATCATGATCGGCACCTCCAGGCGCACCACTTGGCGGGAAACGACCAGGGGCGCGACCAAAGCCGAGAGTCCGAGGATCAGCAGCACGTTGCAGATGTTGCTCCCCACCACGTTGCCGAGGGCGATCCCGGCCTGGCCGCTGTGCGCGGCGAGAACGCTGACCGCCAGCTCAGGGGTACTGGTGCCAAAGGCCACCACCGTGAGGCCGACGACAAGCGGGGAGATACCGAAGCCGGTCGCCAGCTGCGACGCGCCGCGAACCAGCAGTTCGGCGCCGCCGATCAGCAGCACGAAGCCGGCCAGCAGCAGAATAGCCATCCAGATGCTCATGGAGTTTCCTTTTCTGCCGGCCGGATCAGATGGCCGTCCCTTGCCGGACCATGGATTCGAGCCGGGCGATGCGCTCCTCCATCGGCGGATGGGTCGAGAAGAGGGTGCGCAGGCTGCCGCCGGTGAGGGGATTGACGATGAAAAGATGCGCCGAGGCGGGCCGTGCCTCCTGCATTGGCACGGCGTGGGCGGCGTTGTGCAGCTTGCGCAGGGCGCCGGCCAGGGCCAGGGGGTTGCCGCAGATCCTGGCGCCGGCGGCATCGGCCATGTACTCGCGGGAGCGGGAGACCGCCATCTGGATGAGCATGGCGGCCAGCGGGGCGACGATGGCCATCACCAGCGCGCCGATCATGCCGCCCCCCTCTTCCTCGTCGTTGCTGCGGCCGGCGCCGAGGATGGCGCCCCACTGCAGCATGCTGCCGATCATCGAAATGGCGCCCGCAAAGGTGGCGGCGATGGTGGAGACCAGAATATCACGGTTCTGCACGTGCGCCAGCTCGTGCGCCATCACCCCCTCGAGTTCCTCGGCGGTCAGAATGCGCAGGATGCCTTCGGTGGCGGCGACCGCGGCATGCCGCGGATTGCGGCCGGTGGCGAAGGCGTTGGGACTCTCCGAGGGAATGATGTAGACGCGCGGCATGGGGAGTTTCGCCTTCAGTGCCAGCCGCTCGACCATTCCGTAGAAGGCGGGAGCGTCGTTCGGGCCGACTTCGCGGGCGCCATACATGCGCAGCACGATCTTGTCCGAGAACCAGTAGGAAAAGAAATTCATGCCGGCGGCCATCAGAAAGGCGAACACCATTCCGGTCTTGCCGCCGAGGGCGCTGCCCATGAGGACCATGAGCACGGTGAGAAGGGAAAGAAGCAGGGTGGTCTTGAGCCGGTTGAGCATCATGTTTTTACCTCCGACGATAGCGGTTGTCGTCACAGGTAAAGAAAAAGACCTTTACCCATGACGTCTTGCGTCCGGATAAAGGTCTTGCCGACGATCTCTCGTCCCCTGCCCGGGCCTGGCGGCCGTATTGACGGACATGGGGCCGGCCTGTTCGGCGGCCGGTAGCTACTCCCCTTTATGCAGTGATAAAAATAAGGGAATCGCCCGGGGCCTGTCAAGAGGTTATTTTTCCAGCAGCTGGGCGTCCTTGCGGAAGGCGGCGGGGACCTCATCGAGGCGGTCGACCATGTGCAGCTCGCCCTGTCCGTCGACATAGAGGTAGCGTGGATGGCTCGCCCCGGCCGGAGGAACCGGACCTGGCCTGGCGGGATCGGATTTTTTCTCCGGCGAGGCAAGCGACGGAGCATCCGACTTTGGTTTTTCGGGAACGGCCTTGGGCCGGACGGGGGCGGGAGTTTTTTTCCCGTGGTCTTCCAGCTTTGCTGGAAAACGGTGTCCCAGCTGCAGCAGCCGGGAGCGAAAATCGACATAGAACGTCCGCACCTCGGTCAGCACCGGCAGCGGCATTTCGACCCGCACCAGCAACTGGTCGAGGCCGAGACAGACGACCAGGAAAAGGAAACCCCAGAAGAGAAAGGAGACCAACCGTTTCATATATCCCTTATTCCTTAATGATGATGATCGTGGCCGTCATGGCCGCCATGGCCGTGGGTGCAGAGGCTGGATTGGCGCGGCCGGTGCTTGAGCTGCTGGATTACCGGGCCGGTGACGCAGCGCGAGCATTCCCCCTGCAGGGTGGTGTGGGTGATGTGGTAGTCGTGGTCGAGCATCTGCTCGATCTCGCCGATGATCTCGCCCTGGCGCAGCCGGTAATCGGGCAGGATATCGATGTGCGCCGACAGCGCCGTGATGTGCGAGCAGATCGACCAGACGTGCAGGTGGTGGATGTCGTTGACCCCGGCCACGGCGCGCAGCTTCGCCACCAGCTCCTCGATTTTCACATGCGGGGGAACCCCCTCCAGCAGGATATGGCCCGCCTCGCGCAGGATGCGGACCGATCCCCAGGCGATGACCAGGGCGATGCCCGCGGAGATGAGAGCGTCGACGACGTACCAGCCGGTGAAGAGCATGATCACGCCGCCGGCAATGACCCCGACCGAGGCGATGGCGTCGCCGATCACGTGCAGAAAGGCGCTGCGCACGTTGAGGTCGTCGTGCGAGTGGGAATGCAGGCGGCTGGCGGCGACCAGGTTCATCACCAGGCCGACGGTGGCGATGATGAACATCTCCTTGCTCTTGACCGCCTCGGGATGGAAGAAGCGGTCCCAGGCCTCGAAGAGGATGCCGGCGGCGATGACCAGAAGGGTGGCGCCGTTGATCAGCGAGGCGAAGATCTCCGCCCGGTGCCAGCCGTAGGTGCGCCGGTCGGTGGCGGGAAAGTTGGCCAGGACGATGGCCGACAGGGAGAGGACCAGGGCGAAGAGGTCCATGAAGACGTGGGCGGCGTCGGAGAGCAGGGCCAGGGAGTTGGTCCAGAAGCCGCCCGCCACCTCGGCCACCAGGGTCACCGCGGTCAGGATGATGGCAAAACGGAAGCCGCGGGTGATGCTGCGGTCGAGGTGGTTGCCTTCGGTCATCCGTCGTTTCCTTCCTTTGCTGGGCTAAGGCCATGATAGCCAGAGGCGAAGGGAATGGCAAGGGGGTTGACCGGGATTATCAGTCCTTGCAGTCGCTCCTGAAGCGCTGGTCGCCGGTTCCCTTTTCATCCTTCCTGTGCTATGTTGACCCCCATTTCACCGTCCAGGAGAAGCGCATGCCCGAAAAAGTCTACGACGTCCTCATCATCGGCGGCGGCCCGGCCGGGCTGACCGCCGGCCTCTATACCTCCCGCGCCAGGCTCGACACCCTGCTGGTCGAACGCATGATCATGGGCGGCCAGGTCATGACCACCACCAAGGTGGAGAACTATCCCGGCTTCCCCGGCGGCATCGACGGTCCCGACCTGATGGTCCGCTTCCAGGAGCACTGCCAGGAGTTCGGCCTGCAGGTGGAGTATGGCGAGGTGGAGAACCTGATCGACCGCGGCGCCGAAAAGGTGGTTGTCGTCGACGGCCGCGAAGTACGCGCCCGCTGCGTCATCGTCACCACCGGCGCCGAGCCTCGCAAGCTGGGGATTCCCGGCGAGCAGGAACTGACCGGCCGCGGCGTCTCCTACTGCGCCACCTGTGACGGCGCCTTTTTCCGGGGCGTCCCGGTGGCAATCGTCGGCGGCGGCGACACGGCCGCCGAGGAGGCGCTCTTTCTCACCCGCTTCGCCAGCAAGGTTTCCCTCATCCACCGCCGCGACCAGCTGCGCGCCACCAAGGTGCTGCAGGACCGGCTGGCCGCCAATGAGAAGATCGAGATTCTCTGGAACACGTTGGTCGAGCGGGTCGAAGGGGGTGACTCGGGACTGAAGGCCGCCGAGATCATAGACCTGGTCAGCGGGGAGCGGCGGACCCTGCCGCTCGAAGGGCTGTTCGTCGCCGTCGGCGTCACACCCAAGGCGCACTTTCTCGCCGACGTGCTCACCCTGGATGAGGACGGCTACATCCTGACCGACGCCGAATGCCGAACCTCAATGCCCGGGGTTTTCGCCGCCGGCGACGTGCGCAAGAAGATACTCAAGCAGATCGCCACTGCCGTCGGCGACGGCGCGGTGGCCGCCATCATGGCCGAGAAATACCTGGAGGATCTGGACGGATAGCGGCGGCCGGGCAACGCCCGGCACGCAGACAAGGAGGGGGGAAGCATGCTGGCCAAGGTACTGTCCGGAGCGTTGATCGGAATCGACGCCTACCCGGTGGAAGTGGAAGTCGATATCGCCCAGGGGCTGCCGCAGTTCTCGACGGTGGGCCTGCCGGAGGGGGCGGTCAAGGAGAGCAAGGACCGGGTCAAGTCGGCGATAAAGAACTCGGGCTACGAGTTTCCGGCCCGCCGGATCACCATCAATCTCGCCCCGGCCGACATCCGCAAGGATGGCGCCGCCTTCGACCTGCCGATGGCGGTGGGGCTGCTCACCGCCACCGGGGCGCTCAAGGTGGCCCGCCCCGGGCGCTACGTGCT
>DATBML010000060.1:0-9158 GCA_036554885.1 Desulfuromonadales bacterium | reverse complement strand
CGCATGCGCCGCTGCAGACCCCGCTCGAGGATCTTGATGTTGCTCTGGTCGAAGTGGAGACCGCTGTGAGTGAGCAGGTATTCCTGGAAAAGGGCCAGTTCCTCCTCGTTCATGGGACCGTAACCAAGCCCATGTTCGTGCCGGTTCGCCTTCAGGAGGGAGACATCCTCGAGCAATCGGCGCCGGTCGACCGGCTGCGGGAGAAAATCGAAAGCATCCAGCAGCTCGTACTCCAGCTCGGCCTGGCGGGAGGTGGCGATCACCGGGATTTTCTTCGTGGAACGATGAACTCCCAGCCGACGCAGGGTATCGAGGCCGACGGATTCCGGCATGGAAACATCGAGAATGACCAGGTCGGGAGCCAACTGGCGAATCGCCTGATAGTGCCCTTCGCCGCTCCGCAGACACTCCACCTGGCAACCGGCATCGAGGAGCGTCGCCGAAAGGGCACGACACAGCTCCTGATCCTCATCGACGATCAGCACGAGGAAGCGGTCGTCGCTCACCGGCAGAATACTCCGGTATGGCCCGGCCCGGCTGCAGTCGACGAGTCACCCCTCATTGCCGCCTTCGGTCTTGACCGCAAACAGTTAACCCTTGTCATCCTGCCCGGTCCTGGTCCAGGAATCGCGCAGGGTCACCGTCCGGTTGAAGACGGGAGCCCCGGGCACGGAGTCGCGGGAATCGACGCAGAAATACCCGAGCCGCTCGAACTGATAACAGCTCTCCGGCGCGGCCCCGGCCAGCGCCGGTTCGACCCGGCAGCCGGTCAGCGTCTCGATCGAGGCAGGATTCAGGCTGGCGCGATAATCTCCGTCCTTGCCGCTGCCCGGATTCGCCTCGGTGAAGAGTCGGTCGTAGAGGCGAACCTGGACCGGCAGGGCGTGGGCGGCCGACACCCAGTGGATCGTCCCCTTGACCTTGCGTCCATCCGGTGCGCTGCCGCCGCGTGTCTGCGGGTCGTAGCTGCAACGCAGCTCGACCACCTCGCCGGCGGCGTCCTTGATCACCCGCTCACAGCGGATGAAGTAGGCAAAGCGCAGCCGCACCTCGCGCCCCGGCGCCAGACGGAAGAACTTGCCGGGTGGGTCCTCGAGAAAATCGTCCCGCTCGATGTAGACTTCACGGCTGAAAGGAACCTTGCGGCTTCCCATCGCCGGGTCGTTCGGATGATTGGCCCCTTCGAACTCCTCGACCTCGCCCTCCGGGTAGTTTTCGATGACCACCTTCAGTGGACGCAGCACCGCCATGGCCCGCGGTGCCCGAGTGTTGAGGTCTTCGCGGACGCAGTCCTCGAGAACCCCCATGTCGATCCAGCTGTCGCTCTTGCCGACGCCGATCCGTTCGCAGAAGGTCCGGATCGCTTTCGGGGTAAAACCCCGCCGCCGCAGACCGACGATGGTCGGCATGCGCGGGTCGTCCCACCCTTCGACTCGACGCTCGTTCACCAGTTCCAGCAGCTTGCGCTTGCTCATGACGGTATAGGTCAGGTTGAGCCGGGCGAATTCGATCTGCTGCGGATGGCAGGGGACCTCCAGGTTGTCGAGAAACCAGTCGTAGAGCGGGCGATGGTCCTCGAACTCCAGGGTGCAGATGGAATGGGTGATCCCCTCAAGAGCATCGGAGAGGGGATGGGCGAAATCGTACATCGGGTAGAGGCACCAGCTGTCGCCGGTCCGGTAGTGGTTGGCGCGTTGGATCCTGTAGATGACCGGGTCGCGCAGGTTCATGTTGGGCGAGGCCATGTCGATTTTGGCCCGCAGGGTATGGGCGCCGTCCTCGAATTCACCGGCACGCATGCGGGCGAACAGATCGAGATTCTCCTCGACGCTGCGGCCGCGGAAAGGGCTCTCCTTGCCGGGCTCGGTCAGCGTCCCGCGATAGGCCCGGACTTCCTCGGCTCGCAGGCTGTCGACATAGGCCTTACCCTTGTGGATCAGCTCCAGTGCGAACTGGTAAAGCCGCGCGTAGTAATCGGAAGCAAAATAGAGATGATTTCCCCAGTCGAAACCGAGCCAGCGAACCGCCTCCTGAATCGCCTCGGCGTACTCGACGCTCTCCTTCTCCGGGTTGGTGTCGTCCATGCGCAGATGGCAACGACCACCGAATTCGGCCGCCAGGCCAAAGTTGAGACAGATCGACTTGGCGTGGCCGATATGCAGATAGCCGTTGGGCTCAGGCGGAAAACGGGTCACCATTTGCCCGTCGTTCTTGCCGGCCTTGAGATCTTCGCTGATGATGTTGCGGATGAAATTGGCGGGTTGCGGCCCAGCGCTGGTCGTCATGGGTGGAAACACCTTTCCTCTTCTGTAGTAACTCCGGTCCGCCGCTGGATACAGTTCAGCGGCGGTCAGACGTCGAGTTCCTCATCGATTACCACCCGCTGCAGCAGTACCACGGCGTGCGCCGAAATCCCTTCGCCGCGCCCCTCGAAGCCGAGTTCCTCGGTGGTGGTCGCCTTGATGTTGACCCTGTCGATGTCGGTGTCGCATGCGCCGGCGATATTCTCAACCATCGCCCGGATATGCGGCGCGAGCCTGGGTCGCTGGGCGATCACCGTAGCATCGAGGTTGCCGATGGCATAGCCCCTGGCCGCGGCCAGCGCCATGACCTCGCGCAGCAGCTTGAGGCTGGAAATTCCTTTGTAGGCCGGATCGGTGTCGGGAAAGTGCCTGCCGATATCCCCTTCACCCAGGGCGCCGAGCACGGCGTCGCTGATGGCGTGCAGCAGCACGTCGGCATCGGAATGCCCCAGCAGACCGAGGCCATAGGGGATCTCCACGCCGCCAAGGATCAGCTTGCGCTCCGCCACCAGGCGATGCACATCATAGCCGTGACCAATTCGCATCATGTTCAGGACTCTCCGGGGCAAGCAAGAAAGGCCCGGGCCAGGATCAGGTCCTCGGGCGTGGTGATCTTGATATTCCGATAGTTCCCCTCGAACATGGCCACCGGTTGGCCAAGACGCTCGACGAGGGAAGCGTCGTCGGTGCCGCGAAAACCTTCCCGGACAGCCTGTTCATGGGCATCGCGAATCAGCGCGAAACGAAACGCCTGCGGCGTCTGCGCCTGCCAGAGCCGGTGCCGATCGGGTGTGCCGAGGACCAGGGAATCCTCGACCTCCTTGATGGTGTCCTTGACCGGGACGCCGACCACACAGGCGCCGACCCTGTCGGCGGTCGCCACCACCCGGGGGATCAGGGCCGGCGGGAAAAAAGGGCGCGCCCCATCATGTATCAACACGATGTCGTCCGCGGCCGCGCCGCACTTCAGCAGGCCGTTGCGCACCGAATCCTGGCGCTCTGCACCGCCGGCAATGATGCTGCGCACCTTGGCGAAGGCGTAGCGTTCGACCACTTCGCGACGGCAGTAGGCGATCTCGGTCTCGGGCGATATCAGATGGATGCTGTCGACGGCCGGATGGTTGTCGAACAGGTTCAGGGTGTGGGCCAGAATCGGCCGGTCGGCGAGGGTCAGGTATTGCTTGTTGACCGCAGCCCCCATACGGCTGCCGGTACCGGCCGCGGGGATCAGAACAATGACGCTCATGAAGCTCCGGAGATGTGGAAAAGGCTGCTCCCGGGGAGTCGGCCGGCACAACATGGACCTCCGGCGCCTTGCCGGAAGAGGCACACAACGACGAGGGCAATAGAAAAGACCAGGCAGTCCTGCACCTGGTCTGCAAGGTGACAACAATGAGATTAGTGGAAGAAAATCTTTTCGACCCGCTCGACGATCTGCTCTTCCAGCGCTCCCTCGGCAAGGGCAACTTCCTTCACCAGGAGTTTGCGCGCAAGCTCCAATACCTTTTTTTCACCGTAGGAGAGTTCTTTTTCACCGCGGATGATGTAGAGTTCCCGCAGCACCTCCGCCACTTCGCGCAAGTCACCGGACTTGATCTTTTCGTTGTATTCGCGCTGCCGCCGACTCCATGAGCCGAAGGCTTGTCCGACGCCCCGTTTTTCTTCCAGGATGTCGTAGATCGTGTCGATTTTCCCTTTTTCGATAAGGCAGCGCATGCCGACCTGACCAACATTGCCGATCGGCACCATGATGGTCATGTCGCTGTCGACGATCCTCAGGACATAGAACTCGTTCTTTTGGCCAGCGTACTCCCTGGATTCGATTGCCTCGATTACCCCAACCCCCTGGGCAGGATAGACCGCCATGTCACCTATTTTGAACATGGGTTTTCCTCCCTTCTGCATTCGTACAAAATAGCACAACCTGCGCCATCCGTCAAGGTCAACCTCCCTTGAAAACAAGGACTTAGCCGGTCTGTCGCTACCCTCTTCCCTGCGATTTCACCCCTGTGGCATGGCAAGGGCAGTGCTTCCCTTCATCCGAATCCTCTGTCTTATCATGACCTTGCCCCCCTCCCCGGACGGGCGAGCCGACCGACAATTGCCGGCTCTACCGAAATGAGGGGCCGGGCAGAAGAAGGCCCCGGCACTTCGCACCGGGGCTCATGTCTTAACCTGTCACCGGGTGCCGCCTTTCAGTTGATCTGGACGATGTTGCCGTCCTGCACCTGCAACAAAAAAAGATTTTTATCCGCATCCCCCTGCTGAGTGAACGACATCGCCCCGGTCACGCCAGGGTAGTTCCGTACCTTGGAGAGAGCGAGTCGCAAATCCTCCCGCGTCCGGATTTCGGCACGATTGAGGAGCAAGAGCAGGATGCCGGCGACATCGTAGCCCTGGGCCTCGAGGAGGGACGGCTCTTCCCCGTACTTTTCGAAATAGCGATCGACGAACTCCTGAACCAAGGGGTGGGAACTGTCGCGGAAAAAGCCGTCGACGAACACCGCCCCCTCGACAAACCGGCCAGCGAAACGGACGAGGTCCGGCGAGTTCCAGCCGTTGCTGCCAAGTAGCGGAAGATTCTCAATGCCGAAATAGGCGAGTTGCGGCGCAATAAGCCCGATCCGGTCGGCGTAGTCGGGGATGAACAGGGCCTCGAAGGGAAGAACTCTGGGTGATAATGCCGGCACTCCCGCCCTGGACGGTTCCGGATCGGGCGAATCCGGATTTTCCCGCTTCAGCAGCTTGATCTGGCGACGGAAGTCAGTGAGGTTTTCGGCGTAAGTTTGCCGGGCTACCATGCGCCCGCCGCGCCGTTCCACTTCGCCGGCAAATAGATCAGCCATCTCCTGCCCCAGCCGGTTTTCCGGGCTGAGAACTGCGAAGGAAGTCAGCTGCCGCTCCTCCATGGCGTAGCGGACCAGTGCCAGCACCTGCTGACGGCTGGTCAGCGAATCGCGGAAGACATAGGGACCGGACTCCGGAAGCCCTTCTTTCTGGGAAAGGGTCAGCAATGGAACGCGCATCTGCTGCGCCTTGTTGGCGGCAGCCTGAGCAGCAGCACCGACAAGAGGACCGGCGATCGCCAGGACCCGCTCACTCTCGACCAGGTCTATGACCGCCCGCTCGCTCTGCACCGGATCGGCGGCGGTATCCCGATAGAGAAAGCGGGCCGGTTTATCACCGCCGGCCTGGTGCATCTCCAGCGCCAGGTCCATGCCGCGCCGAACCAGTTCACCGAAGGTGGCGTAGCGGCCGGAGAGCGGCAGCAACACACCAACGGCCCGATGCTGCCAGATCTCCCCGGTCAGCCGTTCCCAGAGACGAACCGCATCCAGCCAGTAGGGAAAGTCGCCCCCCCCCTGCAGCACGCTTTCCGCCAGAGGAAGGGCTGTCGCTTTGTCGCCGTGGGCGGCGGCCCTCAGGGCCTGCTGCAGAAGGGCATCCTGTCCGATAGGTGAGCCGCGAAACATGATGACCGCCTCCGCCAGTTGAGCATCGCCAAGGCGGTCCTGAAGCAGAGTATGCGCCTGTGCCAACAGTGCCTCGCCATGGGCGCCGGCCGGCACGGCAAGCGCCTGGCGGATGAGCATCAGGGCCTGCAGAGGCTGGCCAAGGCGGCTCCTTGCCTCGGCCAGTGCCGCGAGACGCAGGACACGATCGGTGTCGCCAAGCCGGTCCTCGCCGACCGCCAGCAGCAGCGCCTCTCCCCGCTCGGGCTCGCCGGTCGCCACCCGGATCGCCCCTTCCACCAGCCAGACTTCGTCGCCCCTTTCGCTGTCGGGTATACGCTCGAGATAGAGGAGCGCCTCAGCCTCCTGACCACGCTCATGGAAAATGCGGGCCAGGTAGAGACAGGCGCCGTAGCGCACCGGCGCATCGGTTCCTCGCAGTGCAAGATCGAGCAGCAGCGGCAGCGCCTCATCCGCCTTGGCAGCCCGATAGAGCTCGATCGCCTGTACCAGAAGGGCTGCGTCCGGCGCCGGCACCTCGCTGCCGCTGAAGACGGATTCGGCCGCCGGCAGTGGAATCGCCGAACACAGTGCGATGGCCGCCAGCAGCAGTCCGGCGATGAACTTGCGTGTCACCTTGCCTCCCCTGCCCCTTCCCGGCGATGCTCAGCCGAACAGTTCCTTGACCTTGGCGAGGAAGCTCTTGCCCATGGGATGCACGTCCTCGCCTCCCTCGCGGGCAAACTCCTCGAGCAGCCCCTTTTGCCGGGCGGTGAGATGCGTTGGCGTCTCCACCCGCACCACCACCAGATGGTCGCCCCGGCCGTACCCTTGCAGCACGGGGATCCCCTTGCTGCCAAGCTTCAGCACCTTGCCGGACTGGGTGCCGGCCGGAATCTTCACCCTGACCTTGCCGTCGAGCGTCGGCACCTCAAGATCGCAGCCGAGTGCCGCCTGAACGAAAGAAATGGGAAGCTCGCAGATGACGTCCTGCCCCTCGCGCTGGAAAATCGGGTGTTCACGAACGGTAATTACCACGTAGAGGTCACCCGGCGGCCCGCCCTGTGCCCCTGACTCCCCTTCATTGCTGAGCTTGAGCCGGCTGCCGGTTTCGACGCCCGCCGGAATTTTCAGCGAAATGGACTTCTTCCCCTTGACCCTGCCGCTGCCGCGGCATTCCGGGCAGGGGTTGTCGATTACCTTGCCGGCTCCGCCACAGTCCGGGCAGGGCCGCGTCAGGGAGAAGAAGCCCTGCTGGTAGCGGACCTGACCGGCCCCTTGGCAGGTGGGGCAGGTGCGCGGACTGGTTCCCTTTTTCGCCCCGGACCCGCCACACGCCTCGCAACTGTGGTGGCGAGGGATCTGGATCTTCGTCTCCAGGCCGAACGCGGCTTCCTCGAAGGAGATGGTGAGATTGTAGCGCAGGTCGTCGCCCCGCCGCCCCCGGCCCCGCTGCCGGCCGCCGCCGAAGATGTCGCCGAAGATGTCGCCGAAGATATCCTCGAAGGGGCTGCCGCCGAAACCTCCCGATGAAAAGCCCCCGCCGCCACCCAGGCCAGCATGGCCGAACTGGTCGTATGTAGCTCGTTTCTGCGGATCCGAGAGGACGGCATAGGCCTCGGTGAGCTCCTTGAACTGCTCTTCGGCCACCTTGTCCTCAGGGTTCTTGTCCGGATGGTACTTCAGGGCCAACCGACGATAGGCTTTCTTGATCTCGGTCTCGCTGGCGTTCCGGTTGACCTCCAGCACTTCATAGTAGTCACGTTTGACGTTTGCCAAGGATCGATCCCTTTTCTTTCGTCAGAATGCTTGTAGGGGCACGGTGCGCCGTGCCCCTACGGGTTCACAGGAAACAAGTCGTTTCCATTATTTCTTGTCGTCCTTGACCTCTTCGAATTCCGCCTCGACCACGTCTTCCTTCCCTGCAGTTCTGGCTTCTCCGCTGGTGCTGGCTTCGCCGGTTTCTCCGGCGGCCTGCGCTTTGGCGTACATCGCCTCGGCCAGCTTGTGGGCGGCCTGGGCGAGGGCTTCAGTCTTCTTCCGGATCGTTTCGGCGTCATCCGCCTCCATCGACTTCTTCAACTCGTCCAAGGCCTGCTGGATGCCTGCGCGGGTCGCTTCGTCGATCTTGTCGCCATGCTCCTTGAGGGATTTTTCGGTGGTGTAGGCCAGTCCGTCAGCCTGATTGCGAGCCTCGATCAGCTCCCGCTTCTTGTGATCCTCGGCGGAGTGCACCTCGGCGTCCTTTACCATTTTCTCGATTTCCTCGTGAGAGAGGCCGGAGGAGGCGGTGATGCGGATCGACTGCTCCTTTCCGGTCCCGAGATCCTTGGCCGAAACGTGCAGGATACCGTTGGCGTCGATGTCGAAGGTGACTTCGATCTGCGGCACGCCGCGCGGGGCGGGCGGAATTCCGACCAGCTCGAAGCGGCCGATGGTCTTGTTGTCTCCTGCCATCTCCCGCTCGCCCTGCAGCACATGCACCGAAACGGCCGGCTGGTTGTCGGCGGCGGTGGAGAAGATCTGGCTCTTCTTGCAGGGAATGGTGGTGTTCTTCTCGATCAGCTTGGTCATCACCCCGCCCAGGGTCTCGATGCCAAGGGAGAGGGGGGTGACGTCGAGCAGCAGCACGTCCTTGACCTCCCCCTTGAGGACCCCGGCCTGGATGGCGGCGCCAATGGCCACCACTTCGTCCGGATTGACTCCGCGGTTGGGGACCTTGCCGAAGATCTCCTGGACTTTCTTCTGCACCACCGGCATGCGGGTCATGCCGCCGACCAGGATTACCTCGTCGACGTCGGCGGCGGAGAGGCCGGCATCCTTGAGAGCGGTGCGGCAGGGCCCCACCAGCTTCTCGATGAGGTCGGCGCAGAGGCTCTCCAGCTTGGCCCGGGTAAGGCGGATGTTGAGGTGCTTGGGGCCGGTCTGGTCGGCGGTGATGAAGGGGAGGTTGATGTCGGTCTCCATCGAGGTGGAGAGCTCGCACTTGGCCTTCTCCGACGCCTCCTTGAGTCGCTGCAGCGCCATCTTGTCGCTGCGCAGGTCAATCCCCTGTTCCTTCTTGAACTCGTCGGCCACGTAATCGATGATGCGCTGGTCGAAGTCCTCGCCGCCGAGAAAGGTGTCGCCGTTGGTCGAGCGGACCTCGAAGACCCCTTCGCCGAGCTCGAGAATGGAGATGTCGAAAGTTCCGCCGCCGAGGTCGAAGACGGCGATCTTCTCCTCCTTCTTCCGGTCAAGACCGTAGGCGAGCGCCGCGGCAGTCGGCTCGTTGATGATGCGCAGCACGTTGAGTCCGGCGATCTTGCCGGCATCCTTGGTTGCCTGACGCTGGGAGTCGTCGAAGTAGGCCGGGACGGTTATGACCGCGTCGGTGACCGTCTCACCGAGGTAGTCCTCGGCC
>DATBML010000016.1:0-4597 GCA_036554885.1 Desulfuromonadales bacterium | reverse complement strand
CGACCATTCAGGCCAAACAGGGGGACCACTTCTACCTTTCCCTGAGCAACGTCGGCATGGTGATGCGCCCCGACCTGTTTGACCCCCATTCCGTCCATTGGCACGGCTTTCCCCAAGCCGCCTCGATCTTCGACGGCCTCCCCGAGTCGGCGATCGCAATCAACATGGGCTCGACCCTCACCTACTACTACCAGGTGATCGAGCCCGGCACCTTCCTTTACCACTGCCACGTGGAGGCGGCCGAACACATGCAAATGGGGATGCTGGGCAATCTCTTCGTGACCCCGGCCCAGGACGGCACCCTCACGGGCGGGTTTACCACCTTCGCCTACAACGACGGCGACGGCTCCACCGGCTACGACGTTGCCTATCCGATACAGCTGGAGGACTTCGACCCGGCCTTCCATGACGCCAGCCTGGGCGTTCAGCCTCTACCCTTCGCCGCCATGGAAGACAAGTACCCGATGCTGAACGGCCGGGGCTATCCCGACACGGTCGATCCGAACCCCATCGCCAACGAACTGGGCTACGACGCCAGCATCCTCCCGTCGCTGATCACCGCCGCGGCGGGGAACCGGATTCTGCTGCGCTTCTCGAGCCTGTCGACCACCGTGTTCCACACCCTCATCTCGCCGAGCATTCCCATGCAGGTGGTGGGGCGGGGGGCCCGCAAGCTCGGCCCGGCCGGCGATCCCAGCCAGTATTACCTGGCCAACTCCGTCACCCTCGGCGGCGGCGAGGCGATGGACGTCATTCTCGACACCGCGGGGGTGGCGGCCGGAACCTATTTTCTCTACGACCGGCGGCTGGACGACCTGAACAACAACGAAGAGGAATATGGCGGCGTGATGACGGAGATCCGCATCCAGTAGCTGGCCGACCGAACATCGGAAACGGAGGAGTACGATGCCCAATCCCACATTCAGACTCCCAAGGCGGTTCATGGTCGCTGGAATCGCCGCCCTATTCCTTCTGCTCTCCGCCGCCGCGCAGGCGGCCATCCCGGGTGTTTCCGGGCCAGCCTTCAACTTCACCGCCAGATCGGGCCATATCAGCGTCGGCGATCCCGACAGCCTCATCTTCTGGGGCTACGCCAACGGTTCCGACCCGGTTCAGTATCCAGGCCCGACCATGATCGTCACCGCCGGGCAGCAGATCACCGTCACCCTGACCAACGAGCTGGCGGCGCCGGTCTCCATGGTCTTCCCCGGACAGGTGATGGAGGAGGTCGGCGGCGGAGTCCCCGGGCTGCTTACCCGGGAGGCGCTGAATGCCGACGATCCTGCCACCGTGGTCGATGAGTCGACGGTTACCTACACCTTCACTCCCGCCGAGCCGGGGACGTATCTCTACCACAGCGGCACCCGTCCCGACCTGCAAGTGGAGATGGGCCTGGTCGGGGCGCTGATCGTGCGGCCGGCCAACTTCGATGCCCAGAACCCTACCGCCTACGGGGATGCTCGTACGGCCTACGACCGGGAGTACCTTTTCCTTCTTACCGAGATGGACAAGCGGGTCCACGATCTGATCGAGACCGGCCAGATCAGCCGGGTCGACACGAGCGATTTCTTCCCCGTGCACTGGTTCGTCAACGGCCGGTCTTCGCCGGACACCCTTGCTCCCGCCGGCACCGGCCTGCTTCCGAACCAGCCGTACGACGCCCTGGTCAGGATGAACCCCGGTGAGCGGCTGATGCTGCGCTTTGTCGGCGCCGGCCGGGACCTGCACCCCTTCCATCTGCACGGCAACAACTTCTTCATCCTGGCCCGCGACGGCCGGCTGTTGGAGAGTGCTCCGGGTGCCGAGGTGGCCATGGAGATCGGCACCGTCCCGGACATCGCGGTCTCCGATTTCACCATCACCATGCTCCCCGGGATGACCGCCGACGGCATCTTCACCTGGACCGGCAGGGACCTGGGGTGGGACATCTACGGGGTCAACGACCCGCAGAG
Organism: Desulfuromonadales bacterium; assembly: GCA_036554885.1. Taxonomy (GTDB): domain Bacteria; phylum Desulfobacterota; class Desulfuromonadia; order Desulfuromonadales; family DASPGW01; genus DASPGW01. The sequence continues at coordinate 2,645 of DATBML010000016.1, read as the reverse complement.
CCCCGCGTTCCGGCCGCATGACTGTACTCCCGGCCCTGATGGCCTCGACCCCGTCACCAGGGAGTACTGTGCCGATCACGACAAGCCTTTCCCGGTCATCCTCCCCGACCTCAAGGATCTCGCCTTTGGTCAGTTCTACAGCGGCAGCCCCTTTCTGGGAGCTTCCGGCAGCCTCCCGCCCGGCGAGGGCGGATTCAACCCGAATGCCGGCTTCTTCTACATGTGGCACTCCCACAGCGAGAAGGAGCTGACGAGCAACGACATCTTCCCCGGCGGGATGATGACCTTCCTGGTCATCGAGCAGCCCGTTGTGGCGATCCCCTAGCGATGGAGGGCAGGCAGATGAGGTGCGCCATGATAAAAAAACCCGGCATGCTGATGCTGGCGGCCTTCGTGATGACCGCCTTGTGGGTGACCGCCTCGCCGGCAGTGGAGTACAATCTGACGGCCGGAGTCACCACCAAGACCCTGCCCGACGGCCAGACGGTCACCATGTGGGGTTTCGGCCTGACCGGCGGGCCGGTGACCGTTCCCGGGCCGCAGCTGGTCGTCCCCCCGGGGGAGCCCCTGATCATCCATCTGACCAACACTCTGCCCGAGCCGGTTTCCATCGTCATTCCCGGGCAGTACACGGCAATGAGTCCGGAGTTCTTCACCGACACTCAGGGGCGCCGGCGCGTCCGCTCCCTGACCACCGCCGCGGTGGCCGGCGGCGGGCCGGTAACCTATACCTGGGAAACTCCCAAGCCGGGGACCTTTCTGTATGAGAGTGGTACTCACATGTCCATGCAGGTGCCGATGGGGCTTTACGGCGCCGTCAAGGCCGATTCGGCCGCCAATACCGCCTATCCGGGCATCGCCTACGTCAACGAGGTGATCTTGCTCTTCAGCGAGATCGACCCGGCCCTGCATGCCGCGGTGGCGGGAGGGGCCTTCGGCACCGAGGCTTTCCCCAGCAACATCGATTACGATCCGCGCTACTACCTGGTCAACGGCGAGGCCTTTCCGGCCACCGAATCTCCTCTTCCTGCCGGCGTTGCCGGAGAGACGACCCTGCTGCGGCTGCTGAATGCGGGTCTGCGCACCCGGGTGCCGGTCGTTCAGGGTGCCCATCTCACCTTCGTTGCCGAGGACGGCAACCCCGTCCCCTATCAAAACGCCCAGTACTCCTTCGATCTCTTCCCTGGCAAGACGATCGACGCCCTTTTCAACCCAACGGCTGGCGGCTATTTCCCGGTTTTTGACCGGGCACTCGGCCTCTCCAACGCCGGCAAAACTCCGGGTGGAATGGTAACGTACCTGGCCGTGGGCGATACTACGGTTAACCTCACTGCCCTGAAGGCCGGAGTCGGCAGCGGCACCGTGGCGGTCACCAGCCTCCCCGGCGGCATTTTCTGTGACAAAGCCTGCACTCAGGACAATCAAGCCTACTTCGCTGGAACAGAGATCAAGCTCACCGCGAGCGCCGTGCCCGGCAGCGCCTTCGCCGGTTGGCTTGGATGCGACAATGTTACCGCCAGCGGCGACTGTCTGGCGACCATGACCGCCGACAGGAGCGTCACCGCCAGTTTCCTGCAAGTTCTCTCCAGGGCTGGTGCCTTCCGGCAGGGAGTGTGGTTCCTCGACGACGGCAACGGCCAGTGGGATCCCGGCGTCGACACCCTCATTGCCAACTTCGGCGCTCCCGACGACCTGCCGGTCAGCGGCGACATGAATGGCGACGGTATTTCCGAAATCGGCGCCTTCCGGCCGGGAACCGGCCAGTGGTTCTTCGACCTTGATCAAAGCGGCTCCTGGAGCGGCTGTGGACCTGACCTTTGTCTGACCCAGTTCGGTGCTGCCACCGACCTGCCGATCACCGGGGACATGGACGGCGACGGCATCTCCGAGATCGGCGTCTTTCGGCCGGGAACCGGCCAGTGGTTCTTCGATCTCGACCACAGCGGCACCTGGAACGGTTGCGGCATTGCCGATCTGTGCCTGGCCCAGTTCGGGGCTACCGGCGACCTGCCGGTGACGGGCGACTGGGACGGCGATGGACGTGACGAGGTTGGAACCTTCCGGCAGGGGCAGTGGTTCCTCGACAACGGCGACGGCAAGTGGGATCCTGGCGTCGATACCGCCATCGCCAACTTCGGAGTATCCACCGACATCCCGGTCAGTGGCGATGTCGACTCCGACGGGGTCACCGAGATCGGGACTTTCCGGAAAGCAACCGGACAGTGGTTCTTCGACCTCGACCATAGCGGCTCCTGGAACGGCTGCGGGCCGGACAAGTGTCTGGCGCAGTTCGGTGCCGCCACCGACATTCCGGTCACCGGTAACTGGTAATAATCTGCAAAGAAAAATGCAGGTTTTGCGACAAAGGCAGAGGGTGCGCCCCGTTTCGGGGTGCACCCTCTGCGTTTAACCCGGAGCCGCAATAGGGGGGGCTTAGCCCTGCGTTATTCCTCTCAAGCGCTACTCCCCGGTGGCTTGTTTGCGCAGCGGCCGAAAAACCTCATGGTAGAGAAAGGCATGGCCGGCCAGGTCTTCCCGCCACAGTAGAGGGTGGCCTTGAGGCAGAATGAGGAAGGGGCGCAACTGCTCGCCGCCGATGGAGCCGTGGCCGCCGACCTGATCGTCGAAGCAGGCGATGCGCTCGC
>DATBML010000488.1:0-3867 GCA_036554885.1 Desulfuromonadales bacterium | reverse complement strand
GGCTGGCCGGGCACCCTGAGCTGGAAGAATCGAGTCTGATTGCCAATGGGGAGAAGATTCCTTTTTACGCCGGACGGGGCCGTAATTTTGTTGCTGCCGAATTTTCATCGTTATCTTATTTAAGAGAAACGGCCATCAACGATCAGATCCAGCTGGTTGCGATTGAAGTGAGAAAATCGAATTTGGGCAACGTTCCGGATTTTCCCGGTTACAGTATGCTGGTCAAATTCGAGGATCCCCGATATATTGCCTTGATTTACCGCAGGAATCCATGATGTATCTATACATAGATTTTATCCGTTTTGACGAGGTAGAAGCAAAGTCATGAAAAAGACCTATCAACCTGTCGACCTCGCACGGGTCAAAACTTATTCCATAAGGACCCGTGACAACAAAGTCAATGTCAAGGAACATTTTGCCGGCATTCTGCAGGCGGGAATGACGTTCGAAAGCTTTTTCGATGCCCTGCCGCGTGTGCTGGGCGCCGACAGCCTGCGGGGAGTCGTCGGCGCCGTCGTCCGCGCTCGGGAAAAGGGACGTCCTGTGGTGCTGGCCATGGGCGGGCATGTCATCAAATGCGGCCTGCAACCGGTACTCAAGAGCCTGATCGACGCCGATGTCATTACCGCCGTAGCCATGAACGGCTCCGCCTCCATTCATGATTTCGAGGTCTCACTGGTTGGCGCAACCTCCGAAGATGTCGGGGCGGTACTCCATTCAGGTGACTTCGGTTTCTCTGAGGAGACTGGCGGCGGGATGAACCGGGCGCTCAAGGCGGCGTTGGGCCGCGGTCTTGGATTCGGTGAGGCCATCGGCCGACACATCATCGATGCCGGACACCCTTATCGCGATTACAGCCTCTTGGCTGCATGTGTCGAGAAAGGGATTCCGGTCACGGTGCATGTCGCCATGGGTACCGATATCATCCATCAGCATCCCGAGGCGGATGGCGCCGTGACCGGCGAGATGTCGTTCCGTGATTTCCGCCTGCTTACCTCGGTGGTCGCCGATCTGGGCGAGGGCGGGGTCTGGCTCAATGTCGGTTCTGCCGTGCTTCTACCCGAAGTTTTTCTCAAGGCTCTTTCCATTGCTCAGAACCTCGGGCATCATGTCGACAACTTCACCACCGCCAATTTCGACATGATCCAGCATTACCGACCCTTGCAGAACGTGGTCAAGCGCCCGACCGCCGGCAGCGGCAGGGGGTATACGATTACCGGCCATCACGAGATCAATGTCCCACTGTTTGCCCTGGCGGTTCTGGACCGGATCAGAAACGTGAGGAGTGAGGAGTGAGGCGAAAAAACCGAGCTTTAAGGCCTTGAACCCCTCACCCCTCACGCCTCACTCCTAACAGGTTTTTTTTATGAATCGCATCGAAGTCGAAAGTTTTCTGAGCCGCATCGGGTCGGTCTCGGCGCTGGTTGTCGGCGACCTGATGCTGGATGAATACGTCTGGGGCAAGGCCGAGCGCATATCTCCCGAGGCGCCGGTGCAGGTGGTCGATGTGGCCCGCGAGGACCTGCGGCTGGGCGGTGCCGGCAACGTGATCAACAACCTGGTAACTCTGGGATGCCAGGTGCATGTCGCCAGCGTTCTGGGTGACGATGCAGACGGCCGGCGACTGCGCGGCATGCTCGAGGATAAAGGCGTTGTCACCGGCGGTGTTCTGCTCGCTCCGGGTCGCACCACCGGGCGCAAGACCCGTATCCTGGCCAGCAACCAGCAGATGCTGCGGATCGACCGGGAGAGCCGGGAGCCGATCTCCCCTGACCAGGAAGAGCAGATTGCGGCCCATGTCGCGGCGGTCGCCGGCCATTGCCAGGTGATCCTGATCTCCGATTATCTCAAGGGGGTTCTGACCGATGGACTGCTGCAGCGCATCATTGTGCTGGGCAGGGAGCGGGGGGTGCCGGTGGTGGTTGATCCCAAGGGGAGCGATTACAGCAAGTACCGGGGAGCGACCTTGTTGACACCCAACCGCAAGGAGGCGCAGACCGCTTCCGGCATCGCCATTGTGGACGAGGAGTCGCTGAACAGAGCCGGCCGCACGCTACGTGAAAAACTCGACCTGGAAGCCCTGGTGCTGACCCGGAGCGAAGAGGGGATGAGTCTCTTTTTCCGCGAGGGAAGGGAGATGCATCTGCCGACCGAGGCGAGGGAGGTGTACGATGTTTCGGGCGCCGGCGACACCGTCCTCGCCGTCCTCGGGGTCGGCCTCGGCGGCGGCCTTGCTCTGGAGGAGGCGGCCCGTGTTTCCAACGTGGCGGCCGGTGTCGTCGTCGGCAAGGTAGGTACCTCGACGGTTACTCCGGAGGAGATTCTGGAGGTGGTCGGGCGCCAGCATCAGGATACGGATCTCAAGATCAAGCAGCGCGATGCTCTGAAAGTGCTGCTCGATGACAAGCGGGAACGGGGGAAAACCATTGTTTTTACCAACGGATGCTTCGATCTGCTCCATGTCGGCCATGTCAAATACCTGCAGAAGGCTCGTCAGTTGGGCGACCTTCTGGTGCTGGGACTCAACTCGGATGCGTCGATCCGTCGCCTCAAGGGGCCGAAGCGGCCGCTGATCGACCAGGAGGAGCGGGCGCATATCCTCGCAGCCCTTGACTGTATCGATTACGTAGTGATCTTTGATGAGGATACGCCGCTCGAACTCATCTCTGCCCTGCGGCCCCATATCCTGGTCAAGGGCGGGGATTATACCCCCGAAGGAGTCGTGGGAAAGGAGATTGTCGAGAGTTACGGAGGGCGGATTGAACTGATCCGGTTTGTCGACGGAAAATCGACCAGCAATATCATCGAGAAGATCCTTCAGCAATATCGGGAAGACTAGCGAAGGTTCATCATGAACATGGATTCTCCACTTCAGCGCAGGGCAGTTTTCGTCGACCGTGATGGAACCTTGAATGTCGAAAAGAATTATCTTCATCGAATCGAGGATTTCGAGTTCATACCCGGAGTCCCCGAAGCTATCCACCGTCTCAGGAACGCTGGCTTTCTGGTTATTGTCGTGACCAATCAGTCGGGGGTGGCACGGGGCTATTTCACCTTTGCCGAGGTGGATGTCCTGCATCGTCACATCCAGAACGAACTGAAAAAATCAGGCACCCGTATCGACGGCTTTTATGTCTGTCCGCACCATCCCACCGAGGGGGTAGGGGAGTACCGCCGGCAATGCGACTGCCGCAAAGGGCAACCCGGCATGCTGCTGCGGGCCGCCGCCGAACTCCATGTCGATCTCACCGGCTCCTATATGGTCGGTGACAAACTCGCGGATGTCGAAGCGGGAGAGCGGGCCGGCTGCACACCGCTGCTCGTTATGACCGGTTACGGCAGCACGGAGATTGAGAAGCTGGCTGGGAAGCAGGTTCGTTGTTTTGCTGATTTTGTCGCGGCCACCGATTATGTCCTGTCGACGGCTTCATCCCATTGAGGTGAGCAAATATTAAAGCTGGTTGACCTTTTTCGGCCGCTCGTGGTATCTTTCACCTCGCCAAGGGGGATGCGCTGTTGGAAGATTAGTGTTTTGCGAAGAAAATTTCGATGAAGCTCTTGTTCCTTGAATTCCCCGAGGATCAAGAGCTTTCTTGATTTCTAACACCTGGCTTTGCGGTAGAAGCTGATTTTTTCTGATCGGGGCAGTTTCTGATGAAAAACATTCTTGTGACAGGTGGCTGCGGATTCATCGGCGCTAACTTCGTTCGACTGGCACTGGCAAGGCTCGACGATTGCCGGCTGGTCAATCTCGACAAATTGACCTATGCCGGAAATCCAAAAAATCTGGAAGATGTCGCAGACGACCCTCGCTACACGTTCGTCAGAGGGGATATCTGCGACGATGAGCTGGTAAGCCGTCTCTTT
>DATBML010000469.1:0-4226 GCA_036554885.1 Desulfuromonadales bacterium | reverse complement strand
TATGTTGACCTATGAGGTATGGCTGGTTAACAATGACTACCGGTGTATTTACTGGAGTGTCATTGTAGAGATACTTCACATTTTCTGGATAGAGTCTCAAACAGCCATTGGTTGCGTTAAGACCGATGCTGGCCGGTTTATTAGTGCCATGAATCAAATAACTCGATTTACTTAAGTAAAGTGCGTATTCCCCCAAGGGATTTTGAGGTCCCGGTGGAACTTTTGCGGGCAGAGGATCGCCTTTTTTTCGATGATCCTCAGCAATTGAGGCGGGTACATGCCAGGTCGGCCGGATTGCCTTGCGCTCCACATACATTTGACCTGTGGGCGTGGGTCGCTCTTTGGTGCCAACGCCGACCGGGTAGGTCGACACCACCAGTGACTTTCCATCCCCTTTGAATTGAAAGAGCCTCATGGTAGCCAAGTTGACGACAATGCCTTCTCTGGGAGCATCCGGCAGGATAAAGCTCAGAGGCAACAGGATCCGCTCTCCGGCCTCAGGTACCCATACATCTACCCCTGGATTAGCTGCGCTGATTGCATTGATCCCCAAGCTGAAGTGTCTTGCAATATCAGGTAGCGTATCCCCCTTTTCAAGCTTGATGACTGCCAACCGACCAATGACGTCATCTCCTTTTGCCACCGAAAACTCATTTCGTTCGATCTCCTTTTCAGGATGGCTTGGGAGAAACAATGCTTTCTCCTGAACACCTTTCATAACAGCACATCCGTGGAGAGATACGATTAATATACATAGGGCTATAAGGCGAAGCCAATTGGATAAGAGTGACAGGTCAACGATTTGGCGCATGGATTAAATTAGGTACTTTCTCAACAAGTAGAATTAATGTAAATAAAATGGTTTTCCTGCGACAATAAGATGACCAACATGCTGTTAAATAAAGCTCACCCATACGATATTTCTCAACACGTCAAGGAAGCTACTCTTTTAATATGATATAAGAAAGGTACGGATGCACATTTTTTTGGGCTGAATATGGCAGGTGCCAAGTGTGCAAAAGCACAATTGGTCCAAGCCGTGTTTCGGTAAAGGCAGAAAGAGCTTAGCAAGCTGCCCGGTCCCCCACCAAATTTTTCCGTCCCCTTCCTCTTGTCATCTCTCCCCCTCTGCGTTAAAATCCCCCTTCTTTCCACTGGCCAAAGGAAACGACCGCATGACCATGACCGCCGCCGAGAGCAAGCCGGAACTCGAAGAGCTGATCCGCCGCCGCATCGCCGAGGCGGGGGGCGGCATTCCTTTTGCCGAGTTCATGGCCCTCTGCCTGTACCATCCCGAATACGGCTATTACATGGCGCCGCGCAGCCGGATTGGCCGGGAGGGGGATTTCTTCACCTCCAGCAGCGTCCATTCCCTGTTCGGCCGCCTCATCGCCAGGCAGCTGCGCCAGATGTGGGACCTTCTCGGGCAGGGTCCGTTCACCATCGCCGAGCAGGGTGCCGGGGAGGGGCACCTGGCCCTCGATATCCTCGATGCCGTCCGCGAGGAGGCCCCCGACTTCTACGGGCAGCTGCGCTATCAACTGGTGGAAATCAGTCCTGACAACCGGGCGCGCCAGGCGCAGCAGCTCGCCGGGCACCGCGAACGGGTCGGCTGGTGTACGCTGGAGGAAATCTCCGGGATGGAGGGATGCATCCTCTCCAACGAGCTGGCCGACGCCTTTCCCGTGCATGTGGTCGAGAAACGCGACGGCGAGCTGAGGGAGGTCTTCGTGGTGGCGGCCGGCGACGACCTTGCCGAAGAACTGCGCCCGCTCTCCACACCGGCGATTGCCGGGCATTTCCACTGGCTGGGTGAGGCCCCGGTCGAGGGTAACCGCGCCGAGGTCAACCTGCAGGCGGTGCACTGGATGCAGGAGGTGGGCCGGCTGCTGGGGCGGGGCTTCGTGCTGACCGTCGATTACGGCTACCCGGCCGCGGAGCTCTACGCTCCCTGGCGACGTAACGGCACCCTGATGTGCTACCATAGGCATAGCGCCGGCGAGAACCCCTACCAGCATGTCGGGTGCCAGGACATCACCGCCCATGTCGACTTTACCGCCCTGCAGCTCGCCGGCGAGGAGGTGGGCCTCGCCCCCCTCTGGCTTGGCGAACAATACCGGTTTTTGCTGGCGCTCGGCTTCGTCGAGGCGCTGATCGAGCTGCAGGCGCGAGAGCCGGACGAAAAGAACGCCCGTGCCCTGCGCCTGACTCTCAAGAACCTTATCCTGCCCGACGGCGGCATGGGCGAAACATTCAAGGTCCTCATCCAGGGCAAGGGAGTCGGGTCGCCCGAACTACACTGCGCCCGGTCCTTGCGTTCCATCCCGATGCCGCCGGCCGGTTTCTGAAGCCCGCTCTTGCGCCCCCCCGCCGGGGGGCTATACTTGCAACATCAACAGAGGAGGTCCATCCCATGAAAGCGAAAGTACTGGAAGCTCTGCAACTGATTCGTCCCGCCCTGCAGGCCGATGGCGGCGACGTCGAACTGGTCGACGTGACCGAAGACGGCGTAGTCAGCGTCAGGCTGAAAGGAGCCTGCGGTTCCTGCCCGATGTCCACCATGACCCTGAAGATGGGGATCGAGCGGACGCTGAAGGAGAAGGTTCCCGGCGTTAAGGAAGTGGTTCAGGTCTGAACAACTCTTGCCGACAAGGAGGCGTCATGATCAAGGTCAAAACCTTCGGTGAACCCCTGGAAGCTTTCAAGACCCAGCGGGAATTGAACGAACTCGATGCGCGCGTGAACGCCTTCATTCGTGACAACAACATCCAGAAGGTGATCTCGGTCAGCGACTCGACCACCAACGAAGAGGGCTCGACCATCGGTCTGATCCGTACGCTGGTGTACGAGGCGTAGCCCTCGTCCGTCCTCACCGTCATGCAAAAAAGGGGCCTGTCATGGGCTCCTTTTTTCTTTTGCTCAGCTTGTATACCAATCCGCCCGGGTCAGCGGCAGCCGGCTGTCGTCGCCGGCCGGTTTGACCAGCAGGGCCTGGTAGAGGTTGAGGCTGCCCTTGCGGAAGCAGTAGGCACAGGCGGCCATGTAGAGGCGCCAGACCCGGTAGGTCACCTCATCGGTGCGGCGGATCGCCTCTTCGCGCCTTGCCTCCAGCCGATGCACCCACTGCCGCAGGGTCAGCAGGTAGTGCTCGCGCAAGCTCTCCAGGTCGCGGATCTCGAAGCCGCAACTCTCGGCGGTGCGCAGAGTGGTGGCGACCGGCAGCAGTTCGCCGTCGGGAAAGACATAGCGATGGATGAACGACGGCCCTTCGGGCAGCGGCCGGGCCAGGCTTTTGGCGATGCCGTGATTGAGAAATACCCCGCCGGGCCGCAGCAGGCGCCAGGCCTTGGCAAAATATTCCTCCAGGCGGGCCAGGCCGACATGTTCGAACATCCCGACACTGACCAGCTTGTCGAACCCCTCCGCCTCATCGACCTCGCGGTAGTCGCGCACCTCCGCCCGGCAGCACCCCTCCAGGCCGGCCGCCCGGATGCGTTCGCTGGCCAGTTCGGCCTGCGGCTCGCTGAGGGTGATGCCGTGCGCCTGCACGCCATAATGTCTGGCCGCATGCAGGATCAGCCCGCCCCAGCCGCAGCCGATGTCCAGCAGCCGTTCTCCCTGTTTCAGGCGCAGCTTGCGGCAGAGATAGTCGAGTTTGCGCTCCTGCGCCGCTTCGAGGGAATCGCCGGGCAAGGTGAAATAGGCGCAGGAGTAGACCATCCGTTCGTCCAGCCAGAGACGGTAGAAGTCGTTGGAGACGTTGTAATGGTAGGTGACCGCCTGCCAGTCCCGCTCCCGGGAATGGGCTTGCCCCGCCAGGCGGGCCGCCTGACGCAGGGAACCGGGGCGCTCCCGGGCGGGCAGGCTCAGCAGGTAGCGGGCCGTGCTCAACTTTTCGAACAGACCCGGGTGCAGTTCAGAAAAGTAGTCGGCGAGACTGATTCCCGCCTCGATGTTTCCTTCGATGTCGAAATCGTCGTAGATGTAGGCTTCACCGAGGGTGATCTCGTTCGCCGGCAGAAACATCCGGCGCAGGGCGCTCGGATGCTGCAGCACGAGGGTGAAGAGGGGGGCATCGGTGCCGCCGGGCTTCCAGCGCGTCCCGTCCCAGAAGCGCACGGCATAAGGAGTGTCGCGGTAACCCGCCAGCAAAGTGTCCAGAAACTCCGTTGCTCTCTGGACCGCTCGGTCGTCACTTTGTGCAGCCTCCATGAACATGGCTCCCT
>DATBML010000305.1:0-2020 GCA_036554885.1 Desulfuromonadales bacterium | reverse complement strand
TGCGGATCGTTGAACACCGTCCCGTAGGGCGCTGTGGGTGCCCTCTTCTCCCAGTCGACATAGGCCCCTTCCAGGGTGAAATCGAACCAGGAAAGGCTGGCGAAGAGGCTGCCGAATTCGTTCCTGTCCGCATCTTCGGCGACGCCGTGGTTGCTGTCGGGGCTATCGAACTCCGGGTAGTAGAGCCGCCCGTTGCCGTCGCTTTCAAAGCGGGTCCCCGAGAGGAGCATCTCCATGCCGCCGGGGAAGCGCTCACCGTAGCTGAAGCGGCCTCGCCAGCTTTCATGGCTGCCTGCTTCGGCAGCGACTTCCGCCCCTTTGAGATCGCGGCCGCGACGGGTGATGACGTTGACGACGGCGAAAAAGGCGCTGTTTCCGTAGAGGGACGAACTCGGTCCGCGCACCACCTCGATCCGGTCGATGAGATCGACGTCCAAAATGAAAGATGTATTCACCTGGGCGGCCTGAAAAATGTTGTCGTTGATCCGGTGCCCGTTAACCAGGAGCAGAACGCGGCTGTTGGAATCTCCGGGGCGGTTGAAGCCGCGCACCCCAAGCAGCTCGGTGGACCGGTCGAAGGAGAGGTGAAAGCTCCTGAGGCTTCGCAGCAGGTCGGCCAGGGTCCGATAACCGTACTTCCTGATTTCCGCGGCGGTGATGATGCTGACCGCCGAAGGGGCCTCGGTGACCTTTTGCTCGTACTTGGAGGCGCTGAAGACCGAAGGAATTTCCTGAAAGAGAAGCAGCTCATCTGCTGCCGGGGCCGATTCCGCCGCCACAGCGCAGAAGGGGGCGACCCATACGAGAAGAGCGGCCACGACTGCGGTGGACATGGCATGGCGAATGAGGGATGGTTGCACTGTTTCCTCCTCCGGCAGGATTGAAGGATTCGCAAAAAATCAGATCCATCGCAACCAAGGCCCCAAGAGACCAAGAAAATCATAATAAATCAAGATTTTTTACTTGGTGCCCCTGGTGCCTTGGCGGCAAATTCCTGCTTATGTAAATCCGGCGGGGATTATGCCACAGCGCCGGCGGTCGCGGCAAGGTGCGAGTCGCCGGCGTTTTCCGTGGTTCGCAGGGTGGTCGTGGCCTCCAGGTAATCGAAAGGCTCGCAGAAACCGTACCAGTTTTCGAGCTGTCGCAGAAAGCGGACCTCCGCGAAAATCCTGCGGAGATATTCGCTCCAGCCTGTGGCCATCCTGGCATGCATGGACAGTTTGAAAATATTCCTTTTTTTCAGCTTCCGCACACACTCTCTGGATCAGGCGTAACCCGAGCTTGCTTCCTCTTTGCTCTGGCAGAATCTGGATCATCTCCAGGTACAGCCGCTCGGGGTCGTCCTGAAACTCCGGGTCCCACTGGCGCAATTCCTCGAAAACGTGGCTCTGCGGAATGCCCAGCAGGTAGCCGATGAGGGTTCCGTTTTGATCCTGCAAGAGGATATTCAGGTTTCGCTCGTCGGCAAGCGCCTCTTCGAAGTACCTTGGCGCATCGTCGAACTGCATGTGCGGCGGAAAAACCTTTCGATGAATCTCAGTCAGGGCCGCGACGAGGTCGGGGGGGGCCCCGGTGACGGCCCGAGTGGTGAAGGCGTTCATATCCAAATTCCTTTCTATCGGGGTATCAACTGTAGAAAGCCCTCATATCCCAAAGCGTAGATTCTGGCCCAGACGAACATCTGCAGGCCGCTGGCCGCCACGAAAAAAAAGACCCGAACGATCCTGGAGGGGAGCCTGTCCCGGAAGAAAATCAACAATTGACAGGGGCCGTCCCAGATCAGCAGCCGGATGAAGACGGCCGCCTCCAGGGGCAGACCGACCCATTTTGCCCGGTTGGTGGCGGCAGCGACCAGTTTGCGCAGGGTCTGCATGAAGGTGATATCGATGCCGAGGCGGTCGTTGCCCACAACCAAAGCCCCGGAAATCGCCAGGTTCGCCACCCAGAACAACAGCCATATCTCCCGGTCGGACACCGTATCTCCTGAGAAGGACAATAACGGAAGCGGTGGCAGCGACCA
>DATBML010000286.1:0-3739 GCA_036554885.1 Desulfuromonadales bacterium | reverse complement strand
GATGTTTTCGTTCATTTCTCGGCCATCCAGGGTGACGGGTTCAAGTCCCTGGCCGAAGGTGACCGGGTTTCCTTCGATGTGACCCAGGGCCAAAAGGGTCCCCAGGCTTCCAACGTGCGCAAGATCTGAAACCTGACGACTTTCATTTCCGCCCGGACGAAAAGCCCTGCGTGATGCCGCAGGGCTTTTCTTTTTCCCCTCCTGACCCCGCTTTTCGCCTGACCGCAAGCTCCCATCCAGACAGCCTCCCCGCCGGCTTAGGCCTTGACATCCCAACAGCGTATTGTTAACGTACGGTCTTTGACAAAATGGATGGCAGACTGGCCATCGAAAGTAGTCCATACAGAACCGGGATTGTGCTATGAAGGTGCTGGTTTCCGACAGGTTTTCCTCCGAAGGCCTCAGGGTCTTTGAGCAGGCCCAGGGAATCGAACTGGCATACCATCCGGGCATATCCTCAGACGAACTGCTGCAAGCCGTGGCCGATGCCGACGCTTTGGTGGTGCGCGGCGGCACCCAGGTGACGGAAGATGTTTTCCTGGCGGCCGGCAGGCTCAAGGTCGTCGGCAGGGCCGGTATCGGCATCGAAAACATGGACCTGGAGGCCGCCAACCGCAAGGGCGTGGTGGTCATGAACACCCCATTCGGCAGCACGACCACGACGGCCGAACACACCATCGCCATGCTGATGGCGCTGGCCCGGCAGATCCCCGAGGCAAGCCACTCCACCAAAACCGGCCATTGGGAAAAGAACCGCTTTCTCGGGGTGGAGATCGCCGGCAAGACCCTGGGGGTCATTGGCGCCGGGAAAATCGGTCATCTGGTGGTGGAGCGGGCGCTGGGCCTGAAGATGCGTGTCATCGTTTTCGACCCTTTTCTCGCCGAAGAGCGGGTACGCCAGATGGGGGCCGAGCCGACGGACTTTGATGACCTGCTGGCCCGTTCCGACTTTCTTACCCTGCACATCCCCCTCAACATCGAAACGACCCATCTGCTGAACGAAGACGTTCTCGCCAGGGTCAAACCGGAATGTCGAATCATCAACTGCGCTACCGGCGGGCTCATCGACGAGCACGCCCTGGCCAGGGCAGTCCGTGAAGGCCGGGTGGCCGGGGCGGCGATCGATGTCTTTGCCAAGGAACCGCCCGAACCCGACAACCCGCTGCTCGGCCTGGAGCAGGTCATCTGCACCCCGCACCTGCGCGCCGCAACTCTCGATGCCCAGGTCAACGTCACGGTCCAGATGGCACAGCAGATTGTCGACTTTCTGCAACGCGGGATCGTCGTCAATGCTCTCAACGTTCCCTCGATCAACGCCGACCTGCTGGCGGTGATCCGGCCCTATGTCGAACTGGCCGAAAGGCTCGGCTCCTTTCAGGCCCAGATCTTCGCCAAAGGGCTGCAGGGGATTTCCATCGAATATGCCGGCAGCGTCACCGACCACCCGACCGAAGCGCTCACCATGGCCCTGCTCAAGGGCCTGCTGACGCCGATGCTCGGTTCGATGGTCAACTACGTCAACGCACCGCATCTGGCCAGGGAGCGGGGCATCCGTGTGGTCGAGGCCAAAAGCAGCACGACGGACGGCTTCGCCAACATGATCCGCCTGTCGGTCTCGGGCATCGACGGTGAGCGTTCGGTCTGCGGCGCCGTCTTCAGCGACCGTGACTACCGCATCGTGCAGGTCGACGGTTACCATGTGGAGGCCATTCCCGAGGGGCATATCCTGGTACTGCACAACGACGACCGTCCCGGCGTAATCGGCTTCATCGGCCAGGTTCTCGGCGAAGCCAGAATCAACATCGCCATGATGAACCTGTCGCGGCGCAAGATCAAAGGGAGAGCGATCTCCCTGATCAACGTCGACAGCCGGATACCCGAAGAGGTCCTCGACACGCTGCGGAGCAACGAGCACATCCTCTCGGCCGTTCAGGTCAAAATCTGACCCCCATCCCCTCCCCAACCCTCCACTCGATGGGGCGTGTTGGGGGAGTGAGGGACTCCGGACGAGGGGCTTGCCCCTGTTTCCGGATAGCATAAGGACCGCATCCAGTGACGAACTCAACTGAAGCCGCGACCGAGGCCATGCTCCCCAAGGGAGTGAAGGATTTCCTGCCGATCAAGGCGGCCAAGATAGGCTATCTCCAGCAGACCTTGCTGCAGATCTTTTCCAGGTGGGGCTTCCGGCCGATCATCCCCCCATCGCTCGAACATCTCCATGTTCTGGAGCGCGGCCTTGGCGCGGGACTGCGGGAGAAGACGTTTCGATTCGACGACCGGCAGAGCGGCAAACTGGTCGCCTTCCCCCCCGACATCACCCCGCAGGTGGCCCGCATCGTCGCCACCCGGATGCGGGAGATGCCCCTCCCCTTGCGGCTTTGCTATGCGGGACGCGTGCTGCGCCACACCGAACAGCAGGCCGGCAAGGACCGGGAAATCTTTCAGGCCGGGGTCGAACTCATCGGGTTGGATAGTCCGGAGGCGGATGCCGAGATGATCGCCATGGCGGTCGAGTGCCTCAAGGCCCTGGGCGCCCGGGAATTTACCATCGATATCGGCCAGGTCGAGTTCTTCCGCGGGGTCATGGCCGACCTGCCGCTCTCCGACGCCCTGAGCCGCGAGGTGCGGGAGGCCATCGCCCACAAGGACAGCTCCGGCCTGCAGGCGCTGCTCGAACATGCCCCGTTGGGCGATCAGTCCCGCCGCGAGATCCTCGCCCTGCCCCGCCTTTTTGGCGGCCGGGAAGTCCTGGAGAAAGCCGAGCGGACGGTGACCAACGACCGCTCGCGCCGGGCACTGGAAAACCTGGCGAAAGTTCTCGATGTGCTGGCGGTCTACGGGGTAGAGGAGCACGTGACCCTCGACCTGGGAGAGCTGCGCGGCCTCGACTATCACACCGGGCTGACCTTTCAGGGCTTTCTGCCCGGCATCGGCCGGGCGGTCTGTTTCGGCGGGCGCTACGACAGCCTGACCGCCCGCTACGGTTATCCGGCCCCTGCCACCGGCTTCGCCTTCAACCTGCTCAACCTCCTCTTCGCCCTCGACCGGGAGCTCGATGCGGTGGCCGTGGAGAGCACCGACGTGCTGATCTTCCAGGCTGGCCCCGACAAGGCGGCCGCCCAGCGGGCCGCCCGAGCCCTGCGTACGCGCGGGTACTCGGCAGCCCGTGACATCATTCAGCGCGGACTGGAAGAAAGTCTCGGCTACGCCCGGCGGATGAACTTCCGGTTTGTCATGATCATCGGCGAGGGGAGCGACGAAGTCCTGCTTGTCCGCCTCGCCGACGGCTCGGAACAACGCCTTCCGTACCAAACGGTCATCGGCGAAAATTTCACTCTGTAATCTCTATTCAGGAGAAGGAATACCATGGCCAATGTAATCGTCGTAGGCGCCCAGTGGGGCGATGAAGGGAAGGGCAAAGTCGTCGACATCTACACCGAATTCGCCAACGAGGTGGTGCGCTACCAGGGCGGCAACAACGCCGGTCACACCCTGGTGGTCGGCAACGAGAAGACCATCCTGCATCTTATCCCCTCCGGCATCCTGCATGAGGCGAAGCGCTGCATCATCGGCAACGGCGTGGTCCTCGACCCCAAGGTGTTTCTGCAGGAAATCGAGAACCTGAAGAAAAAAGGCTACCTCAAGGACGACAGTCAGTTGGTGGTCGACGGCAACATCCACATCATCATGCCCTACCACAAGGCGATCGACATCGCCCGGGAGCAGAGCTCGGGGGCGC
>DATBML010000131.1:0-2437 GCA_036554885.1 Desulfuromonadales bacterium | reverse complement strand
GTCACCACGACCATGCTCTGGATCGGCGGCCAGATCACCACCCTGGCCATCATGAAGGGGGTGTTCATTGCCTCGATGATCAACATGATCGTGCCGCTCGCGGTGACCAGCTACTTCCTGAAGGGACGGGAGGTCGTTTCGCCCTCGCTGAGCGAACGGCGTGCCGGGATGGAATGCACCACCTTTGAAAAGAACCTGATGTTCTTCATGGGCATCGGTTGCCTGGTGGCCGTTCCCATCTTCAAGACCCTCACCCATCGTCCCCCCTTCATGGGCATCCTCTTCGGCCTCGGCATCCTCTGGCTGGTTGGTGAGATGATTCATCGCCACAAGGAGGATGACCAGAAGCAGCACCTCACCCTGGCGCACGCCCTTACCCATATCGACATGAGCTCGCTGGTCTTCTTCATCGGCATCCTGCTCTCCGTGGCCACTCTCGAACACACCCACATTCTCGGGAACCTGGCGGGCTGGCTCGACCAGGCGGTCGGTCGTACCGACGTCATCGTCATCCTTATCGGCCTGGTCAGCGCCATCGTCGACAACGTGCCGCTGGTGGCGGCCTCGATGGGGATGTACGACCTGGCCCAGTACCCGACCGACAGCTTCCTCTGGGAATTCATGGCCTACTGTGCCGGCACCGGCGGCTCGATCCTGATCATCGGTTCGGCGGCGGGGGTGGCGGCGATGGGCCTGGAGAAGATTCACTTCTTCTGGTATGCGAGAAGGATCGGCGGCCTGGCGCTCATCGGCTACATCGGCGGCGTCATCGCCTACATCGTCCAGTATAATCTGCTGCACGGATGACCTGCCGATTCAAGGACCAAACGCAGTCAAGGTGACCTGGAGGCGGGGAGGCAACTCCCCGCTTTTTTTCATGCCCGGACTCTACTTCCACATCCCCTATTGCCGCAGCAAATGCCCGTACTGCGACTTCTTTTCCCTCGCGGCGGCGTCTCTGCCGATCGCCGATTATGCGGAGCTGCTGGTGCGGCACCTCGACCTGGCGGCGCGCCGCGGGGAGTGGCCGGAGCCGTTCGAGACCGTTTTCTTCGGGGGCGGCACCCCCTCCCTGCTCGCCCCGGCGACGGTCGCCTATCTGCTGGATGCCGTTCACCTTCGGTTCGGCCTGGCCGCCGGCGCCGAGATATCGCTGGAGGCCAACCCGGGGACGGTGACGCCGGAGGCCCTGGCCGGCTTCCGGGTTGCCGGCATCAATCGCCTCTCCTTCGGCGTTCAGTCGTTCAGCGCAGAGCAGCTGCGCCGGCTGGGACGCATCCACTCCCCGGCCGAGGCGGTGGCGGCGGTAGGCTGGGCGCGTGCCGCCGGCTTCGACAACATCGGCATCGACTTGATGTTCGCCCTGCCGGGGCAGCGAGAGGCCGACCTGGCCGAAGAGCTCGACCAGGCACTGAAACTCGCCCCGGATCACTTTTCCTGCTACGGCCTGAGTGTCGAGGAGCAGACCCCCTTCTACCATCTCCATCGTCGCGGCGGCCTCGAACTGCCCGACGAGGAGCGCTATGCCGCCCTCTTTCAGGCACTCCACGGACGCCTGACCCTAGGGGGGTATGCACACTACGAAATCTCCAACTACGCCCGCCCCGGCCGCGAGTGCCGGCATAACCTCGGTTACTGGCAGCGCCTGGCCTGTCTGGGGGTGGGCGCCGGTGCCCACAGTTATCTCGAGGCTGCCTGGGGAGAGCGCCAGGCGGTCCCCCCGGACCTCAACCGTTATGCCCAATGCCTGGAACGGGGCGAGAATCCGGCACAGACCCTGGAAACCTTCGATCGCCGCGACGCCATGGCCGAAACCCTCTACCTGGGGCTGCGCACCGCCGCCGGCGTCAATGACGATCGATTCCGCCGGCGGTTCGGCCTGGGTGTGGCCGAGGCATTTCCGAAGGCAATCGAAAGGGCCGGCCGGCACCTGCGGCTGAAGGACGGAAACTGGGCCTTCGACCTCGACGGCTGGCTGCTCTACGACCATCTCATCACCCCCTTTCTCTGAGCAAATGCCCGGGTTTTTCCGCTGTTTGAGAACTGCTCCCCAATGCCTGCTTACGGACAAGCTCTTAGACCCTTGACAAAGCATAGGGGCGTTGTTATGTTTGTTGCGCTTAGCACTCCTCCCCCGGGAGTGCTAACGGTAAGCGAAGGGCCGGATTTTCCGGCTTCTGGTTTTTTGGGGCGGTGAAACGGATGAGCGAGGAGCTCAACGAGCGCAGCCGGAAGATTCTCGAGGCGATCATCGAGGACTATATCGACTCGGCCGAACCGATCGGGTCCCGGGCCATGACCCGACGCCATCCCCTTGGCCTTTCCCCGGCCACGGTGCGAAACGTCATGGCCGACCTGGAGGAGATGGGCTACGTCATCTCGCCGCACACGTCGGCGGGGCGGGTGCCGACCGACAAGGGGTACCGGTTTTATATCG
>DATBML010000227.1:0-6998 GCA_036554885.1 Desulfuromonadales bacterium | reverse complement strand
AACAACTCCGCCGTCGTGGTCAACCCCGCCGGTGAGCCAGTAGGAACCCGTATTTTCGGACCCGTCGCCCGTGAACTTCGTGCCCGTAAGTTCATGAAGATCGTTTCGCTGGCGCCTGAAGTTCTTTAATACAGCAACAGGGAGATAGGTTAAAATGGCGAGCAAAAAACTTCATGTCAAAAAAAATGACATGGTGATGATCATAGCGGGCAAGGATAAGGGGAAGACGGGCAAGGTCATGCGCGTTCTGGCCGACAAGAGCCGGGTCGTGGTTGAGAGCCTCAATGTGGTCAAGCGTCATTCCCGGCCTACCCGTACCAATGCTGAAGGTGGAATAATCGAGAAGGAGGCGCCGTTGGCGGCCTCCAACGTCCTGCTGCTCTGCGGCGCCTGCAACAAGCCGACCCGTACCGGCATCCGCATTCTCGATGACGGCAGCAAGGCCCGCTTCTGCAAGAAGTGCAACGAGATTGTGGATAAGTAACGGAGAATTTCCATGGCCAGAATGAAAGAAATGTATCAGACCGAGCTGGTACCCCAGTTGATGAAGGACCTGCAGCTGAAAAACGTGATGGAGGTCCCTCGGGTCGAGAAAGTCGTGATCAACATGGGGCTCGGTGAGGCAATCCAGAACATCAAGGTTCTGGAATCTGCCGTTGACGAACTGAGCCGGCTGACCGGTCAGAAGGCCGTCATTACCAAGGCCAAGAAGTCGATCGCCACTTTCAAGCTCCGCGAGGGGATGCCGATCGGCTGCATGGTGACCCTGCGCCGCGATCGGGCTTACGAGTTCCTCGACCGCCTGATCAATGTCGCGCTGCCCCGCGTCCGGGACTTCAAGGGTGTCTCGTCCAAGGCCTTCGACGGTCGCGGCAATTACACGCTGGGGATCCGCGAGCAGATCATCTTCCCCGAAATCGATCTCGACAAGATCGACAAGGTGAAGGGGCTGAACGTGACGATCGTCACCACGGCCAGGACTGACGAAGAGGGTCGCGCCCTTCTGACCTGCCTGGGCATGCCGTTTCGTAAATAGCCGGAAGGATAGCGGAGGAAAGCTGTGGCAAAAAAATCGATGATGATCAAGGCGGAGCGGCCGAAGAAGTTCGGTGTCAGAGAGTACAATCGCTGTCCTCTCTGCGGCCGGCCCCGCGCCTACTATCGCAAATTTGACATGTGCCGGATCTGTCTGCGCAAACTCGCGTCGGAAGGGAAGATTCCGGGCGTGATTAAGTCTAGCTGGTAAAGAGAACTCAAGGAGCTGCATCCATGTCAATGACTGATCCTATCGCGGATATGCTGACCCGCATTCGCAATGCGGGGCTGGCGAAGCACCAGAAGGTGGATCTCCCCTCGTCCAACCTCAAGGTGGCGATCGCCTCGGTGCTCAAGGATCTCGGCTATATCAAGAATTTCAAGACCGTCAGCGACGAGAAGCAGGGCGTGCTGCGGCTCTATCTAAAATTCGACGACGAGAATCTGCACGTGATTCATGAAATCAAGCGCGTTTCCACTCCCGGTCGCCGCGTCTACGTGAGCAAAGACGAGATCCCTTCGGTCAAGAACGGCTTAGGTTGTGCCATTCTCTCGACCTCGAAGGGGGTGTTGGCCGATGCGGCGGCGCGTGAGGCGCAGGTCGGCGGCGAGCTTCTCTGCACCATCTGGTAGCGCAACCGGCTGAAGGAGTATTGACGATGTCACGAATTGGCAAAAAACCAGTTATGATCCCTGCCGGGGTCAAAATCGCCCTCAGCGGCTCGGCTATCAGCGTTCAGGGGCCTAAGGGCAGTCTGCAGCGGACCCTCGGCACCGGCGTCGATATCGCTGTCGAGGCCGACCAGGTCGTGGTCACCCGGCGCGCCGATGGCAAACCCGACCGTTCGCAGCAGGGCCTGACCCGCACTCTGATTGCCAACATGGTCGAAGGGGTCACTCAGGGGTACACGAGAGTCCTCGAGATCAATGGCGTCGGCTATCGCGCCGACCTCAAGGGGACAGTGCTCAATCTTTCCCTGGGCTACTCCCACCCCGTCGAATACCCGCTGCCAGAGGGGATCTCGGCCGAAGTGGAGAAACAGACCAAGGTTACGGTCCGGGGAATCGACAAGGAACTGGTCGGTGCGACGGCGGCGAAGATCCGTTCGTTCCGCGGTCCCGAGCCCTACAAGGGCAAGGGGATCAAGTACTCCGACGAGCGGATCATCCGCAAGGCCGGCAAGACCGGCAAAAAATAAGTGATCAGAGGCCAAGGAGAAAGACTGTGAGCGTCGCAAACGAAAGACTTCAGGCACGCACGAAGCGCCAGGTGCGGGTTCGCCGCAAGGTTCGGGGAACCTCCGAACGCCCGCGGCTCTGCATCTTCCGCAGTGCCAAGCATATTTACGCCCAGATCATCGAAGATGTCACCGGCCGGACGCTGGTTTCTACTTCGACCGTCTCCAAAGACGTTGCCGAAGGGCAAAAATATACCGGTAATGTTGAGGCTGCCAAGGCGGTGGGTATCGCCATCGCCACAAAAGCCCTGGAACAGAACATTAAGCAGGTGGTCTTCGACCGCAACGGTTTCCTGTACCACGGCCGCGTCAAGGCTCTTGCCGACGCTGCCCGGGAAGCCGGCCTCTCTTTTTAGGTGAAGGAGGATGTCTTTGCTTCGCATCGATCCCAACGAATTGAATTTGACTGACCGGGTTATCCACATCAACCGCTGTGCTAAGGTCGTCAAAGGTGGCCGCCGCTTCAGCTTTTCCGCTCTCGTGGTGGTCGGTGACGGCCAGGGGTGTGTCGGCTATGGGCTGGGCAAGGCCAAAGAGGTGCCGGAAGCGATCCGGAAGGGCGTTGAGCAGGCGAAGAAGAGCCTGATCCGCGTCCCGCTCAAGGGACGTTCCATCCCCTTTGACGTGCTCGGCAAGTTCGGTGCCGGCAAGGTGCTGCTTAAGCCGGCCTCGGCCGGTACCGGCGTCATCGCCGGTGGTGCCGCTCGCGCCGTGCTCGAGGCAGCCGGTGTCGGCGACATCCTGTCGAAGTGTCTCGGCTCCAACAACCCTCACAACGTGGTCAAGGCGACGGTCAACGCGCTGAAGCAGCTTAGAAGTGCTGAGGAGATCATGGCTCGCCGCGGGCTTTCGGCCGGCGAACAGCAGTAATTCAGCGGCAAGGAGATTGACATGTCCGGGCAGATCAAGGTTACCCAGAAGAAAAGCGGCATCGGCCGCCCAGAATATTTCACCAAGGTCCTCAAGGGCCTGGGGCTCACCAGGCTGAACCAGACTGTGGTTCTGTCGGATACCCCGGAGATCCGCGGAATGATCCGCAAAGTCGCCCACATGGTTTCGGTCGAAGAGTGATTCAGTAAGGATAGAGTGATATGGACCTGAGCAATTTGAAACCGGCAATCGGTTCGACGAAAAACAGGAAACGTCTCGGTCGCGGGGCCGGTTCCGGCACCGGCAAAACTGCCGGCAAGGGGCACAAGGGGCAGAAGGCGCGTTCCGGCGGCAGCATCAAGGCCGGCTTCGAGGGTGGTCAGATGCCGTTGCAGCGACGCCTGCCGAAGCGGGGCTTTACGCCGCTGGTCAAGAAAGTCTACGCCCTGGTCAACCTGCGCGATCTCGAGCTGTTCGAGGCCGGCAGTGTCGTCGACTTCGAAGCACTCGGCAAGGCCGGTCTGGTCAAGTCCTTGGGCGACGGAATCAAGATCCTGGGCGATGGTGACCTTACCAAGGCGTTGACGGTCAAGGCACACAAGTTCAGCAAATCGGCCGTGGCCAAGATTGAAGCGGCCGGCGGCAAAGCCGAGGTTATTTAAATTGATCGCGAGTATCCAGAACATCTTCGGTATTCCTGAGCTGCGTCGCCGGATTCTGTTCACTCTCGGTATGCTCGCAGTTTATCGTGTCGGCTGTCATATCCCGACCCCCGGTGTCGATGCGCAGGTGTTGGCCAAGTTTTTCGAGGGGACGCAAGGAACCTTGCTTGGTCTGGTCAGCGCCTTCACCGGTGGTGCCTTGGAGCGCATGACCGTTTTCGCCCTCGGAATCATGCCGTACATCAGTGCTTCCATCATCCTGCAGTTGCTCACCGTGGTCTTCGAGCCGGTTGAGCGTCTGGCCAAGGAGGGGGAGCAGGGGCGCAAGACAATCACCCGCTGGACTCGCTACGGGACCATCGTCCTGTCGGTCATTCAGGGCGCCGGCATCGCCGTTGGCCTGCAGACCATGCGCGGCCCTGCCGGTGAGCCGGTTGTCCCCGATCAGGGTATGGGTTTCATTCTGCTGACGATTATTACCCTGACGGCCGGTACCGCCTTCATCATGTGGCTCGGAGAGCAGATCACCGAGCGCGGGATCGGCAACGGGATCTCGCTGATCATCTTTGCCGGTATCGTCGCCAGTATGCCATCGGCTCTCGTCAACTCCATCCGCCTGTTGCAGACCGGTGCCCTGTCGGTGTTTCTCATGCTGCTCATCCTGGCGGTGATGGTTGCAGTGATTGCGGCCATCATTTTCATGGAGCGCGGCCAGCGACGGGTCCCGATACATTATGCCAAACGCGTGGTGGGAATGCGCAACTATGGCGGCCAGAGCAGTCACCTCCCGCTCAAGGTCAATATGAGCGGGGTCATCCCACCGATTTTCGCCAGCTCCATCATCATGTTTCCGGCGACGGTTGCCAACCTGGTTGACGTTCCCTGGGTTCAGACCGTCGCTTCGATGATGACTCCCAGTCACTGGCTGTATAACGTTTTTTTTGTTGCATTCATCATTTTCTTCTGTTATTTCTACACGGCTGTGACGTTCAACCCTGTTGATGTGGCGGATAATGTCAAAAAACAGGGTGGATACATTCCCGGCATCCGTCCCGGCAAGGCCACGTCCGAGTACATTGATACCGTGCTCAGTCGTCTCACCTTTGCCGGCGCTATTTATATTTCTGCCGTCTGTGTGCTCCCCACCCTCCTGATCGGGCAGTTCAACGTTCCCTTTTATTTCGGGGGGACGTCTCTGCTCATCGTGGTCGGCGTCGGGCTTGATACTGCGGCCCAGATCGAGGCACACCTGATATCCCGTTCCTACGAGGGGTTCATGAAGGGTGTCACCATCAAGGGCCGCCGCGGCTAGAACAGGCAAGGACAGAAGATGAAACTGATTCTCCTCGGGCCTCCCGGAGCCGGGAAGGGCACCCAGGCCAAGATGCTGACCGACCGGTTTGGCATACCGCAGATCTCCACTGGTGATATTCTGCGGGCTGCCGTTAAGGAGGGGACGCCGATGGGTGTCAAGGCCAAGGCATTCATGGACGCCGGCGGCCTGGTTCCCGACGAGGTGGTGGTTGGCATTGTTCGAGAGCGGCTGCAGAAGAGTGATTGCGTGGCCGGCTTTATTCTCGATGGTTTTCCGCGGACCGTTGCCCAGGCCGACGCCCTGAAGGAGACTTTGCATCAACTCGGCAAAAACCTCGATGCAGTTATCTCTCTTGATGTGGACGTCGAGGCTCTTGTCGAGCGCCTGACCGGCCGGCGCACCTGCAAGGCTTGCGGGCGTGGTTATCATATCAAGTTCGATCCTCCGAAGGTTGCCGGCACTTGCGATAAATGCAGTGGGGAACTGATTCAACGAGATGACGACAAGGAAGAGACGATTCGCAAGCGGCTCGAGATCTACCATCAGCAGACCGCGCCGTTGGTCGCCTATTATCGTGCCGACAGTCTGCTCACCAGCGTCGACGGTATGCTGGAAATAGATACCGTCCAGCAGCAGATCCTGTCGGCGCTCGCGGCCGCCTGAGGTGATACTCCTTAAATCTCGCGCCGAGATCGAACGGATGCGGGTGGCTGGACGGATGGTCGCCGAAATTCTCGAACTGCTCAGGGAGAAGGTCGTCCCCGGGGTGACCACCGGCGAACTTGACCGGCTGGCCGAAGCCGAATGCAAAAAGCGCAAGGCACGGCCGGCGTTCAAGGGCTACGGCGGCTTCCCCTATACGATCTGCGCCTCGCCCAACGAGAAGGTTGTTCATGGTTTCCCCGATGAGCAGCCACAGCGTGAAGGTGATGTCCTGAGCATCGATTTCGGGATTATTTATGATGGATTCTACGGGGACGCCGCTGTTACCCTGCCGGTTGGCCGTATAGATGCGGCCAAGTCCCGGTTGCTGGCGGCAACAGAACGCGCCCTGGCGCTGGCGATTGAAGCGGCGCAGCCCGGTGCGCGCCTCTCGGATATATCACACGCCGTTCAGTCCTGCGTTGAAAAAGAAGGGTTCAGTGTCGTTCGTGATTTCGTCGGACACGGCATCGGCCGGCAGCTTCACGAAGCGCCGCAGATACCCAACTACGGTCCCCCCGGCCAGGGGCCACGCCTGAAGGCGGGAATGACGTTGGCCATTGAGCCGATGATCAATGCCGGCGGGTACGGGGTCGCTATTCTTGCCGACGGCTGGACTGCCGTAACGCTCGACGGTATGCCGTCGGCCCATTTTGAGCACACGGTGGCGGTTACCGATGAGGGGCCGCAGATTCTGACACTCTGTTAAGGTTTGCCGGCATGGTCGCAGCGCGGCGGCTGGCGTGAAGTTTCAAAAGAGCACATCACTAGCAAAGGAATATACCATGAAAGTCCGAGCTTCGGTTAAGACGATCTGTGACAAGTGCAAGGTTATCAGGCGCAAGGGCATTGTCCGGATTATCTGCGAGAACCCCAAGCACAAGCAGAAACAGGGATAACGGGATTAGGAGGAACAGACATTGGCACGCATTGCTGGCATCGACTTACCGAGGAACAAGCGGATTGAGGTGGCACTCACCTATATTTACGGCATCGGCCGGTCCTCGTCCCAAAAGATTCTTGCCAAGGCAGGGGTGGACTTCAATACCCGGTCCGACGATCTGACCGAGTCGGAAGCCGGCAAGATCCGCGACATCATTGACCGCGAATGCAAGGTCGAGGGTGATCTGCGCCGCGAGATCTCCACCAACATCAAACGCCTCATGGACCTCGGCT
>DATBML010000165.1:0-7516 GCA_036554885.1 Desulfuromonadales bacterium | reverse complement strand
AGCCACCTGGAGAAGCCCCTGCGGCTGCAGGGGTGTCCGGTGTGCAGGAGGTAAAAGTTTCTTTGGGGTTTTCTGGGCAGTTCTGCCGCCCCCCTTCGCCGCCGCCGGAGCGAGGTGGACGTTTCGGGAAACAGGCGGGCAAATGTTTGAGCGTAGCGAGTTTTTGCCCGTCCCCGAAACGTCTGCCGAGCGCAGGGAACCCGCGGAGCGGGCAAGGCGTCGGGGTGCCCTTTTTCTGCTTACTCTTTTTGGGCAAGCAAAAAGAGTAAGGCGTCGTCGGGGGACGCAACCCCCGGAGCTTCGACCGATCCAGCCCGAATTTTCGGATGAACCAAAAAGGGGCTGACCGTCATGGTCAACCCCTTTTGATTTTTTCTCCCGCTTTGCGTCCCGCGGCTACCCTCCCTCCCCCTTCGCCATCACCGCCATGGTCAGCCGCGAAACGCAAACCAGTCGCTCGCGCTCGTCGCTGATACGAATTTCCCAGACCTGGGTGCTCCGGCCGAGATGCAGCGGCCGGGCTTCACCGAAGACCCAGCCGGCTCGGACGCCCCGCAGGTGGTTGGCGTTGATCTCCAGTCCGACGCAAGTCCCCATGGAACCGTCCAGGTTCCGCACCAGGTTGGCGGCAAAACTGCCCAGCGTCTCGGCCAGAGCGACGGAAGCGCCGCCGTGCAGCAAACCGGCCGGCTGCCGTGTGCGCTCGTCCACCGGCATGCGGGCGCGCAGAACCTCGGGGCCGATTTCGATGAATTCGATGCCGAGGTGCCCCACCATGTTGCCTCGGGTCATTTCGTTGAGTTCTTCCAGGCTGTAGTCTCGCGACCAGATCGCCATCACTTGCCTCCCTAATATCGCGCCTTGAGCATGGCCGCCGCCAGTGCCGCCCAGCCGCCGAGCAGGGCAACGCCGCCGAGGGGAGTGATCATCCCCAAGGTACGGACGCCGGTAAGCGCCAGCAGATAGAGGCTGCCGGAGAAGAGGACGACCCCCACCAGCAGCAGCCACCCCGCCCAGCGGATGTAGACCGATTCGGCATGCTGATGCGCCAGCACGCCGATCAGCAGCAGTCCGAGGGCGTGGGCCAGGTGGTAGGTCACCCCGGTCTGCCAGACGGCGAGCAGTTCCGGCGCCAGCCGGTCGCGCAGGGCGTGGGCGCCGAAGGCGCCGAGAGCCACCGCCAGAAAAGCGTTGATGCTGCCGAGCAGTACAAAGATTCTGGTCATTGCCTCCCTTTCCCGGCCGCCGGAACGAGAACCTCCCGCAGCGCCGACAGCAGCATCTCGTTCTCCTCCGCCGTTCGCACCGCCACGCGGAAGTAGCGGGCGTCCAGCGGCGGGAAATTGGCACAGTCACGAATCAGTATCCCCCGACCCCGAAGCGCCGCGGCCACGTCGCCGGCCGTCTGTCCCGCCGTTTCCAGCCTGGCGAGGAGATAATTGGCGACCGACGGAAAAACAGTCAGCCCGAGGGTGCTCAGGCCGCCGGCCAACTGGCGGCGCAGAATCGGAATCATCTGCAGGGTCTGCTGCCGGTAGGCATCCTCGCGCAGGCAGGCTTCGGCCGCCGCCTGGGCGACCGTCGAGAAAGGCCAGGGCGGGCGGCAGTCCGCCAGCAGGCCGATGCCGCGGGACGGCCCGGCCAGGTATCCCGCGCGCAGGCCGGGGATGGCGTAGAACTTCGTCAGCGAGCGGAAGACGTAGAGATTGGCGTGCAACGTCACCCGGTCGAGGACCGAGAGATGCGGGCAGAAATCGACGAACGCTTCGTCCACCGCCACCACCGCCTGCTCGCGCACCGCCCGGGCAATATACTCGATGGCTGCGGGCTCGATCCCGGCAGCGGTGGGATTGCCCGGATTGGCGAGCAGGATGAGATCGGTCTCGGGGGTCAGCCGTCGCAAAAGGCGCTCGGCATCGAGTCGAAAGCCGTCCTCGGGAGTGAGCGCAAAGAAGTCGACCCGTGATCCTGACAACTGCAGGGCACGCTCGTATTCGCTGAAGGCGGGCGTCACCAGCAGAACCCGGTGCGGCCGTAGAACGCGGGCGGAATGGTACAGCAGTTCCGTCGAACCGCTGCCGGGAAGGATGTTGACCGCCGGCAGGCCGAGATGGTCGGCCAGTGCCGCGGTCAGGGAGGAGGCGTCGAGCTCCGGGTAGTGCACCGACTGCTCCAGCGCCGCCAGTGCCGCTTGCCGGACCCCTGGCGGCATCCCCAGCGGATTGATGCTGGCCGAGAAGTCGAGAATAGCCGAAGGGGGCAGCCCCAGTTCGCGAGCCACCCGGAAGACATCGCCGCCATGCGCAAAACGCTTCATCGCCACGCTCCGATAAAAATCAAACCCAGCCCCAGGGTAAACAGGGATGCGAGGTACATCAGGTGCACGGCCCCCCGGTAGGCGGCTGGCGTCACCGGCCGCTCACCGTCGCCGAGGGTCGGTTTCTCCACCTGCCTGCCGAGATAGACGGCCGGCCCGCCCAGCCGGATATCGAGCGCCCCGGCAACGGCGGACTCCGGGATGCCGGCATTGGGACTCTTCGGCTTGCGACCGTCGCGCCGCAGGACCTTGAGAGCGGCGCGGGCGTTGAGCCGCAGCGGGCCGGCAGCGAGAATTATCAGCCATCCGGTCAGGCGTGCCGGGACAAGATTGAGCAGGTCGTCGAGGCGGGCCGAGGCCCACCCCACCTCGCGATAACGCTCGTTCTCGTAGCCGACCATGGAATCGAGAGTGCTCGCCGCCTTGAAGAGGATGCCGAGAACCGGGCCGCCGAGGCAGAGGTAGAAGAGGGGCGCCACCACGCCGTCGGAGGTGTTCTCCGCCACGGTCTCGATGGCTGCCCGCAGAATACCCTCTTCGTCGAGTTCGGCCGTGTCGCGGCCGACGATGAAGGAGAGGGCGCGACGGGCCGCTTCCAGGTCCCCAGCCTCCAGCTGCCGCACCACCGCCAAACTCTCCCGATGCAGTGAGCGCAGTGCCAGACAGGTCCAGGCGAGCCAGAGCCCGGCCGCCGTCTGCAGCCAGGGGTGCACCGCCCAGGCCAGGGCGAGCAGCCCCCAGGCGGCGCCGCCTGCCGCCAGCAGGGTCGAGAGGGTGAGGAGGATGCCCGCCAGCCGGGTGCGGCCGAGCAATGCGGTCCAGAGATCTTCGAAGCGCCGGATAAGCCGACCGATCCAGATCACCGGATGCGGCCAGCCGCGCGGGTCGCCGAGCAACAGGTCAAGGCCGAAGGCGCCGAGGATCAGCCAACCGTTCACATCGGGCCTCCCGGAGGGACGAGTCGGGCGAAGAGCGCTGACAGGTCGAGATGCTTTTCCAGGTGGTCGGCGAGCCGGTCCAGCTCCCCGTCCAGGGAGAAGGTGCGGGAAGAGGGCGGCGACGCCGACCGGCGAGCGCCGCGCAGGCCTTCGAGCAGGGCACGGCGGGTCGGTTCGTCGTCGAAGAGCCCGTGCAGATAACTCCCCCAGACCCGACCGTCGGGCGAGACGGCACCGTCCTCCAGGCTGACGCCCCGCCCCGAACGCCGGGTGAGCTGCAGCAGCGGCTGCGCCAGCGGGCCGAGTGTCGTCTCCCCCATGTGGATTTCGTAACCGCAGACCTTCTCCAGGCCCGTCAGGCCGGCCGCTTCGGCCGAGGGGAGAAGAATCCCTTCCACCTGGTGGGTCTGCTTGACGGGGGCCAGGATTGTCTCCACATCGAGCAGTCCAAGCCCCTCGGCCTCGGGGCGTTCCGACTCCAGGCAATCCGGATCGGCGATCCGCCGCCCCAGCATCTGGTAGCCGCCGCAGATGCCTACCACCCGCCCGCCGGCGGCATGAAAATCGTGAATCGCCCGGACAAAGCCGCTGGCCCGCAGAAATTCCAGGTCCGGGATGGTGCTCTTGGTGCCGGGCAGGATCAGCAGGTCGCACCCCGCCACCTCCTGCGGATCGGCCAGATAGGCGAGTTCCACCTCCGGTTCCCGTTCCAGCGGATCGAAATCGGTGTAGTTGGCGATGCGCGGCAGACGCACCACGCCGATGCGCAAAGCGTCCTGCCGCGGCCCTGTCCCTTTGCGGCCAAGGGCGACAGAATCCTCCTCGGGGAGCCTGAGGTCGACCCACGGCACCACGCCGAGGACGGGCACACCGGTGCGCGCCTCGATCGCCGCGATCCCAGGGCGCAGCAGCGCGGGATCGCCGCGGAAGCGGTTGATCACCACCCCGACGACGCTCTCGCGCTCGGCCGGCTCGAGCAGCTCCAGGGTGCCGACGATGGAGGCGAAGACCCCGCCCCGGTCGATATCCGCCACCAGCAGCACCGGCGCCTTCGCCATCGCCGCCGCCCGCAGGTTGACGATGTCGTGCTCCTTCAGGTTGATCTCGGCGATGCTCCCCGCGCCCTCCATGACGACCACCTCGAAGGAGGCGGCCAGCCGTTCGAAGGACTCGCGGACCCGGGCGAAGGCCTCCGGCTTGAAGGCGTGGTAGCCGGTAACCGTCATGTTCCCCACCGCTCGCCCCTGCACGATCACCTGCGAGCCGGTGTCGGAGTTCGGCTTGAGCAGGACCGGATTCATGTCCGTGTGCGGCGGGATGCCGCAGGCGGCGGCCTGCAGCGCCTGGGCCCGGCCGATCTCGCCGCCGTCCGGGGTGACGGCGGAATTGAGCGCCATGTTCTGCGCCTTGAAGGGGGCGACCCGGTACCCCCGCCGCCGCAACAGGCGGCAGAGGCCGGCGGCGATGACGCTCTTGCCGACGTCCGAACCGGTTCCGCCGACAAAGAGCGCCCGCGCTCTCGAAGGATGAAGGATGAAGGATGAAGGATGAAAGTTCCCGGTTGGGTCATCCTTCATCCTTCCGCCTTCATCCTTGATTTTATCCTCCTTCATCCTTCCGCCTTCATCCTTGAGATATCCCCGCGGCGTCACCATCCTTCCCGCCGCATCGAGGCGCGTCTGCGAGTTGCCGATGATGACAATGGAGAGCATGTCGATATCGTAGGCAAGAAAGTCGGCGAGGGTGGTCACCGTCACCTCTTCCCCCGGCCGGCAGGCGTTGCGCACGATGCCGACCGGCGTCTCCGGGGCGCGATGGCGGCGGAGGATATCCTGCGCCTCGACCACCTGCACGGTGCGCCCGCGGCTCTTCGGGTTGTAGAGGGCAACGACGAAATCGGCGGCGGCGGCCGCTTCGAGCCGGCGGCGGATCAGCCCCCAGGGGGTCAGCAGGTCGGAGAGGGAGATGACGGCGAAGTCGTGCATCAGCGGCGCCCCGAGGCGGGCGGCGGCCGCCTGCACGGCGGAGATGCCGGGGATGACGATGACTTCGGGGGGATCCTGTAGGGACAGGGCATGCTCGGCCCTGGGCGACGCATGCGTCGCCCCTGCCAACCCATCCGCCAGTTCCAGCACCAGCCCGGCCATGCCGTAGATGCCGGCATCGCCCGAGGAGATCAGCGCCACCGTCCGGCCGGCAGCGGCCAGCTCCAGCGCCTGCCGGCAGCGCTCGACCTCCTGCCGCATCCCCGAAGAGACGACCTCCTTGCCGGCCAGGCACTGCGGGATGAGGTCGAGGTAGGTCTTGTAGCCGACGACGACTTGCGCCCCTTCGATCGCCTGCAACGCAGCAGGCGTGATATGTTCGCAGCCGCCGGGACCGATGCCGACGACGTAGAGTTTTCCCATGAGGCGGTCCTTTGTCATTTGTCAGTTGTCATTTGTAAGGTCCTTGCCATTGACCAATGACAAGTGACGAATGACGGTTCATCCTGTTTCCGCCACCGCCAGAGTGACGTTGCCGCTCTTCACCTTCTTCAGCAGCAGCCTCCCGCTGCCGGCGGCGAGCAGGGCGGCCGGTTCGGCCACGCCATTGGCGCCGATGGCGTCCAGGGCATGGGCCGAAGGGGGAGAGGGAACGGCGACGGCATTCAGCTCGTCGCTCTCGAAAAAGCGCAGGGGGATTCCGTGATCTGCGGCAAAGGCGATCAGCCCAGCCTCCTCGCGCTTGGCGGCAGCAGTGCCGATGAGGGCGACGCTCCTAAGCGAGAGAAAGAGGTGCTTGAGCTGGGCGCCGACGACCTCGGCGATCTCCCCGGCCGAAGTGCCCCGGTTGCAGCCGATGCCGAGGACGAGGTTCTTCGGCCGCAGCACCAGCAGGTTCCCTGTCTGGGCCTGGGGCGGCAACTGGCGGTTGGTGACGAAGACGAAGCCGGCGGCGCCGCTCTGCAGGGCGGCGGCGAAGTTGGCGTGGAAGGAAAGTAGGCCGCGACCGGCGAAACGGGCGGCGACCCTGCCACCCGGGTCGACCACGGCGATCTCTTCCCCGGCAAGCAGGAGGGCATTGAGGCTCTTGACCCGGCCGAGATCGTCGATCACCCAACCCTCCTGCTTGGCCACGAGGTCGAAAGAGGGAAGCCCGCCCACGTCGGTGGCGGTGGTGATCACCGCCTGACCGCCGAGCAGCTCGGCGACATCCCGGGCCAGTTCGTTGGCACCCCCCAGATGTCCGGAAAGAAGGCTGATGGCGAAGCTGCCCGCCTCGTCGACCACCACCACCGCCGGGTCCCGGTCCTTCGCCTCAAGATGCGGGGCGATCACCCGAACGACGATGCCCGTGGCCGCGATAAAGACAAAGCCCTGGTAGCCATGCCAGAGACGGTCGACCAATTCCCGCAGAGGACCGGAAAAGGGACGCGCCATCGCCCCGGCCTCATCGGCAAACTTCTCCGCCACGAAGAGGTCGGCATCTTCGGCCGCTTCCTTCAGTCGTGCCCCGAGCCGGGCGCCGTTACGGGTGATGGCGATGATGGCGAGGTTCATAATCCCAACAAAATCTGTCTCACGCGAAGCCGCGAAGAACGCGAAGTAAAATCAAAGCGATATGATAAAGACACCCAGACAAAAACTGGAAGTGACTAACTGCCTGTGAATTTCTTCGCGCACTTCGCGGCTTCGCGTGAGTGAGGGTTTTCAAGACCTGAAGCCGTGGGAAAACCCCCGATCATACAGCAGCGACTTCGCCTTCAGCCCCTCGCGCCGGGCGGCAAGGACCTCGCCGACGATGATCAGCGCCTGGCGGTCGATTCCAGCGGCCCGCACCTTCTCCGCGATGTCGGCCAGCGTCCCCTCGACCACCTGCTCGTCGTGCCAGGAAGCCCTGGCGACAACAGCCGACGGAGTGTCTGCGGTGTAGGCCCCCTGCAGAAGTTCGGCTACCACCTTTTCGATCATCGAAACGGAAAGGTAGATAACCAGAGTCGCCCCGAGCCTCGCGATCTCCGGGAGTTTCTCCCGCTCGGGCACCGGGGTCCTGCCGGCAATGCGGGTCAGGATGACGGTCTGGGAAACTTCGGGGAGGGTCAGCTCCTGCTTGAGCGCCGCAGCCGCGGCGAAGGCGCTGGTGACGCCGGGGACAACGGCGAAGCCGATGCCGAGCCGATTGAGTTCGGCCATCTGCTCCTGGATGGCGCCGTAGATGGAGGGATCGCCGGTGTGCAGCCGCACCGTCTTCTTCCCGCCCGCCACCGCCTCCGCCAGCA
>DATBML010000075.1:0-1985 GCA_036554885.1 Desulfuromonadales bacterium | reverse complement strand
TTGCGCATGCGCTCCTGGACCTGTTCGATCTTCTTCGCCACTGCCTCGGTGTTGGGGTATGACCCCTTCAGTGATTCGAGCACCCTCAGAGCCTCGCCCAGCTCTTCCCGCTCTTCCAGCGAGGTGGCCAGGCCATAGCGCGCCTCAAGGGCATAGGGACTCTCCGGCCACCGCTCGGAAACCCGGCGGAAAACCGTCTCGGCCTCCTTGGGGTGCCCCTCGAGCGACCAGGTGACGGCGATGCGATATTCAACTTCGGGCAGCAACGCACTGCCGGGGAAGTTTTTCAGCAGGCTCTCGAACTCGATGCGGGCCTGTTCGAAGTTCTCCAGACGAAAGTAAGCATCAGCCACCTCATACTGGATGCGGTCACCCCCTTCAGCTCCACTGTCAAGCAGCTTCTGGTAGGCGACGATCGCCCGCGGGTAGTCGCGCAGCCGGTTCTTGTAGATATCGGCCACCTGTCGCTGGGCCCGGCGGGAGAGTTCAGTGTTCGGATAGTCCTTTTCCACCAGCAGGTAGGCCAGCACCGCCTCGTGGTAGTTCTGCAGGTAGAGGTTGAGAATCTCCGCCGCCTGAAAAATGGCCTGGGGCGCCTGGGAGAAACTCGGATGATGGTCGTATATCCGGCGGAATGCCTCGACTGCCTGCTCGTATCGCTGCTCTTCGAGCAGCGCTTCGGCCCGACTGTAATCATCCGTCAGCATCTCACCGAGGTGCGTCATGTAGTAAATCAGTCCACCGAAGAGCAGAATCAGGACCAGCAGGGCGCCGCGAAACAGGAGGCGGTTTTTATTAGAATTCTTCCTCCGCCTCTTCAGCTCCTCCAGCAAAATCTTCTTCTTCAGCTTCTGAATCTGATTCTGTATCTCCATGTTCCTCGTCCTTCTCGGCGAGCTTGGCGACCGCCACGATCCGCTCCCCCGCCTCCAGCACCATCAAGCGCACTCCCTGGGTGTTGCGTCCGATGACCGAAAGGTGGGCAACTCCTGTGCGCAGCACCTTGCCGCGGTCAGTGATGAACATCAGATCGTCATCCTCATCGACCAATTTGATGTCGACCACCTTGCCGTTGCGCTCCGACGTTTTGATGGTGATGATCCCCTTGCCGCCACGACTCTGCACTCGGTACTCGTCAAGTGCAGTGCGCTTGCCGTAGCCATTTTCGGTGACGGTCACCAAGGTGGCGGCAGTGGCGTCGGTGACCGTCTCCATGCCGATCACCCGGTCGTCGTCCTCGAGCATCATGCCGCGCACGCCACGGGCAGTGCGGCCCATGCTGCGGACGTCCCCTTCCGGGAAGCGGATCGACTTGCCGTTGCGGCTGGCGAGCAGGATGTCGGTCGAGCCGTCGGTCAGTCGGGCGGCGATCAACCGGTCCCCCTCGTCGATGGACAGGGCGATGATGCCGCCGGCGCGGGGATTGGCGTACGCCATCAGTTCGGTTTTCTTGACTGTGCCCTGCTGGGTGGCGGTGACAATGAACTTGCCGTCGACGAATTCCTTGACCGGCAAAATGGTCGTCACCTTCTCGCCGGAGGCGAGCTGCAGCAGATTGACGATCGCTTTGCCGCGCGATGCCCGTCCGCCCTGCGGAATCTCGTGGACCTTGAGCCAATAGACCTTGCCGAGGTCGGTGAAGACCATAATGTAGGAGTGGGTCGAGGCAATGAAGAGACGCTCGACGAAATCCTCCTCTTTCGGCCTCATCCCGGTTTTCCCCTTGCCGCCGCGTCGCTGGGCCCGGTAGAGGGAGACGGCGTTGCGCTTGATGTAGCCTCCGTGGCTGACGGTGACCACCATGTCCTCTTCGACGATCAGATCCTCAAGTGACAGCTCGCCGGTCTTCTCAATGATCTCCGTTCGGCGGGCGTCGCCGAAGCGCTCCTTGATTTCCAGCAGTTCGGTCTTGATGATGCTGAGGATCTCCACCTCGCTCGCCAGGATCTCCTTGAGACGCTTGATCAAGGCGAGGATGTCGTTGT
>DATBML010000037.1:0-4261 GCA_036554885.1 Desulfuromonadales bacterium | reverse complement strand
TGCCGAGTTGCGGCAGAAAGGGGTCATCATCGAGGCCAAGCCCGCAGAGGACCGCAGCTTCTGGTTTACGCTGATGGTATCCTGGGGGCCGATTCTGCTGCTGATCGGCGTATGGATTTTCTTCATGCGGCAGATGCAGTCGGGTGGCGGCAAGGCGATGAGCTTCGGCAAGAGTCGGGCCAAGCTGTTGACCGACACCCAGGCGCAGGTCACCTTCAAGGATGTGGCCGGCATCGACGAAGCCAAGGAGGAGCTCGAGGAGATTGTCTCCTTCCTCAAGGATCCGAAAAAATTCTCCCGGCTCGGCGGGCGCATCCCCAAGGGCGTGTTGCTGGTCGGCTCTCCCGGCACCGGCAAGACCCTCCTCGCCCGCGCCATCGCCGGCGAGGCCGGGGTCCCCTTCTTCTCCATCTCCGGCTCCGACTTCGTCGAGATGTTTGTCGGCGTCGGCGCCAGCCGCGTACGCGACCTCTTCGTCCAGGGAAAGAAGAATGCCCCCTGTATCATCTTCATCGATGAAATCGATGCGGTTGGCCGTCATCGCGGCGCCGGGCTCGGTGGCGGCCACGACGAGCGGGAGCAGACGCTCAACCAGTTGCTGGTCGAGATGGACGGTTTCGAGTCGAACGAAGGGGTCATTCTGATCGCCGCCACCAACCGTCCCGACGTCCTCGACCCGGCACTGCTGCGTCCGGGACGCTTCGACCGCCAGGTCGTCGTCCCCCGGCCCGACATCAAGGGACGGCTGAAGATCCTCACCGTCCATGCCCGCAAGGTTCCCCTCTCCCCTGATGTCAACATGGAAGTGCTGGCCAAGGGAACCCCGGGTTTTTCCGGTGCCGATCTGGCCAACCTGATCAACGAGGCTGCCCTTCTCGCCGCCCGCGGCAACAAGAACCAGGTCGACATGCATGATCTGGAGGCGGCCAAGGACAAAGTAATGATGGGGGCTGAGCGGCGCTCGATGGTCATCACCGAGGAGGAAAAGAAGGTCACCGCCTATCATGAGGCGGGACATGCCTTGGTGGGTCTCTTCATCCCCGGCGCCGATCCGGTGCACAAGGTCTCCATCATCCCCCGCGGCCGAGCCATGGGAGTGACCATGTACCTTCCTGAAGAGGAGAAGTACAACGAGACGCGCGAAGGACTGCATACCCGCATCTGCACGCTTCTCGGCGGTCGGGTGGCCGAGGAAATCGTTTTCACCACCGTCACCAGCGGTGCCAGCAACGACCTCGAGCGGGCAACGGCCATCGCCCGCAAGATGGTCTGCGAATGGGGGATGAGCGAAAAGCTCGGACCGCTGACCTTCGGCGAGAAGGAAGGGGAGATTTTCCTCGGCCGCGACATGGGACACATGAAGAATTACAGCGAGGCGACGGCGGTCGAGATCGACGGTGAAATCCGCCGCATCGTCCAGCAGAATTACGAACGGACCCGCGACATCCTGCAGCAGCAGCGCGACGCCCTGGTCCTGGTGGCCGAAGCGTTGCTCGAGCGGGAAAATCTCGATGGCGCCGAGATCCGGCGGATGGTGTTCGGTGAATCGACCGTGGCGGCGCCGCGGAGTGGCGAAACGGTCGCCCCCGGAACTGGTCCGTGCGTTGAAGAGGCTCTGCACCAGGCGGAATGATGGCGCTGGCTCCGCGGCTGCTCTGGCTGGAATCAGAAGAAGAGCTTTGCCGGGAATTCCGGGGGATCGGTGTCGAGCCGGCCGAGGCTGCCCATTGCGCCGCTGTCGCGGAGCGGCGACTGATCCGCCTTGCCAGTGTTCCTGCCCGGCTTGTGGCGCAGCTTCGGCAGGAGATGCGCGTCCTCGGCGGTGAGGTGATGGCCGCCGCCGGCGCCACTTCTGTTTCCGACGTCATCATTGCCGGTTCTCCGCAGGTGCTGGCCCTGCTCTGTGAACGCCTGGCCGGGGCTCCGGGGCAGCCGGCCGAACTGGCCCACGCACTGTCCTCTCTGTTGCGGAACCTCGCACAGCCGCCACGTTTTCTGGCCGGACGCAGTTGCCGGTTATCGCTTGAGCGGCCGCTCATCATGGGAATTCTCAATGTCACCCCCGATTCCTTCTCCGACGGTGGCCGCTATCGATCCGTGGAGAATGCTCTTCGCCGCGGGCTGGAACTGGCCGCCGAGGGGGCCGATCTCATCGATGTCGGCGGCGAAAGCACCCGGCCCGGAGCAACGCTCGTAACCGCGCGGGAGGAGATGGACCGGGTGGTCCCGGTGATCGAGGCACTTCACCGGGAAGTGGACCTCCCGCTGTCGGTCGATACCAGCAAGGCTGCGGTCGCCTCCGCTTCCGTCGCAGCGGGTGCCGAATTCATTAACGATATCAGCGGCCTGCGCTTCGACCCCGAGATGGCGGCGACGGCCGCAGCTTGCGGCGCCGGTCTTTTTCTGATGCACACCCGCGGGCGCCCCGATCAGATGCAGGCGGAAACCCACTATGCCGATCTGCTCGGCGAGGTCATCGGTTACCTGCAGCAGGGACTGATGCAGGCTGGTGCCGCCGGTGTCCCGGCGGAAAAAATGGCAGTCGATCCCGGTATCGGCTTCGGCAAAAGCGCCGAGGGGAACTTGGAGTTGCTGCGCCGCCTGCCGGAACTGCAGAGCCTGGGGCGCCCCGTGCTGCTCGGGACGTCGCGCAAGAGCTTCATCGGCCGGATCGTCGGTCGCACCGATCCGGAGCAGCGCCTCGCAGGGACATTGGCCACCGTCGCCCTGGGTGTGGCGCACGGGGCGCGTATCTTCCGGGTGCATGACGTGCGCCAGGCCCGGGATGCGGCACTGATGGCCTGGGCCGTCTGCCGGAAGGATGTGCCGAGCCTCAACTGAATATATTTCCCAAGCCGGTGCCGATATGGGCGAGATGCTCGACATGCTCAAAAATTTCAGGTGGCTTCTCGACCTGCTCGACATCTGCCTTGTCGCCTTCATCATCTACCGGATCATCCTGCTCATCAAGGGGACCCGCGCCGTGCAGATGCTGCTCGGTCTGGCGGTCCTGCTTATTCTGTACGTCGCTTCCCAGCTCGGCGGACTCTACACCCTGCACTGGCTCCTCGATAATTTCCTTTCCTCGATCATTCTGGTCATCGTCGTCCTGTTCCAGAACGATATCCGTCGGGCCCTGATCCATGTCGGCCGCAATCCGTTCTTCGCTGATCTTTCCTATCAGGAAGAGACCGAAGTCATGGATGAACTGGTCAAGGCCTGTGTCAACATGGCGAGCAAGCGCATCGGCGCCCTGATCGTCATCGAGCGGGAGACCGGCCTCAAGGATTTTCTGGAAGTCGGCGTCGAGATCGACGCCAAGGTTTCCTCGGATTTGATCACCTCCATCTTTTTGCCCTATTCGCCGATCCATGACGGAGCCCTGGTGATTCAGCAGGGGCGACTAAAACGGGCCGGCTGTTTCCTGCCCCTGTCGCAGAACCCCGACATCAGCAAGTCCCTCGGTACCCGGCACCGCGCGGCCATCGGGCTGACCGAGCTGGTGGATGCCGTAGCCATCGTGGTCTCCGAAGAGACCGGCAAAATATCGGTTGTGATCGGCGGGCGCATCACCCGCGATCTCGATTCGACCTCGCTTAAGCGGGTGCTCAAGCGCCTTTTCGAGCCGCGCACTGCGAAGAAAAAGAAGAAATAGCCATGCTGACTGTACTGTCCGACAACTGGGTTCTGAAGCTTCTCTCCCTGGCCTTCGCCCTGATCCTGTGGTTTTTTGTCATGGGGGAGCGCAAGCTGGAGGTCGGCTATGCCGTTCCGCTGGAGCTGAAGAATGTGCCACCGGAGATGATGGTCGCCAACGAGGTGCCAAGCCTGGTCGACGTGCGTTTGAGCGGGCCGCGAACGCTGCTGATGAACCTCAGTCCGAAAGATATCAGTATTTCGGTCGACCTTGTCGATCTCAAGCCTGGTCTGACTTCCTTCAAGCGCTTGGAAGAGCGGCTGAACATCCCCAGCGGGGTCAAGGTCACCCGTCTCTCCCCTTCCTTCATCGATGTCAAGCTGGAGCGGATCAAGGAGAAGGTGGTGCCGCTCAAGGTTGTCTTCAGCGGCGTGCCGGCCGAGGGGTTTCAACTCGGCCCCGTCGAACTCAAACCGGATCGGGTGACCGTGGCGGGCGCGGAGAGCGAGATCAAGGACGTCATCGAAGTAGCTACCGAGCCGGTGCAGGTCGAGGGGGTGAAAGAGAGCTTCACCCTGATGGTGCCGATCATCTACCGGGGCAAGTACACCTGGCTGAACGATA
>DATBML010000004.1:0-2987 GCA_036554885.1 Desulfuromonadales bacterium | reverse complement strand
CCCGGGGTGCGACCGGCGAGTGCCGCCCTCGACGACCAGAAGCGGGTGATGACTCCCGGCGAGGCGATCGCCGCCGGCGCCGATTACCTGGTCATCGGTCGGCCGATCTCGGCAGCAGCCGACCCGGCTGCGGCTGCCGATCGAATTGTCGAAGAGATGGTCCTGGCTCTGGGGCTCTCCTAGGGTGGCGGCCGACCTGGTTTACGGCATCAACCCGGTGCGCGAAGCGCTGCGCGGTGAGCGACGCCGGCCGCTGGAGTTGCTGGCCGAGCGCGACAGTCACCCCCCGCGTCTCGAGGCACTTCTGCGGGAAGCGGCGGCGGCGGGAGTGTCGGTGCAGCGCCGGCAGCGGCAGGAACTCGATCGACTGGCGGGGCATTCCCATCACCAGGGGGTGGTTCTGCGAGTCGAACCGTTCGCCTACGCCGATCCGGATGAGCTGCTGGAGCGCTGGCGCAGTTCGGGACAAGAGGCATTCTTCTTGCTGCTGGACGGCATTACCGATCCGCACAACCTGGGGGCGATCCTGCGCAGCGCCGACGCCGCCGGCTGCCAGGGCGTCTTCGTGCCAAAAGACCGCTCCTGTCCGGTCACGGCGGTGGTCGAAAAAACGGCGGCCGGTGCGCTGGCGCACCTGCCGCTGTGCCAGGTGACCAACCTGGCCCGTACCCTCGAGGAGTTAAAAAGGGAGGGCGTATGGGTTTACGGTCTGGCGGGCGAAGAATCGGCCGAGGAGCTTTTTCGTACGGACCTTAAAGGCAACCTGGCACTGGTTGTCGGCAGCGAAGGGACGGGTCTGCGTCCCAATGTGCGCCGGCACTGCGACGGTCTGCTGGCCATCCCCATGGGCGGCGGCGTCGCCTCGCTCAATGCCTCGGTGGCTGCCGCCGTCGCTCTGTTCGAGGTCGTCCGCCAGCGCCGGCAAGAATCTGGCGCAATTCCCGAAACAAGTCGCTGAGTATGATGTCAATCGCCGTAGCTCACAAGTGATGGGCGGGAAATCTTTTTTTAAGAGTTCAGTGATTTGCGGGTTGACAATCCCTCGGAAATCGACTATAAGCTCTACTTCGTCGAGGGGCAGAGGGGGCTGGGAAAAAATCCCTTGCATTCGAGCGGATGCTGATGTATATATCCCCCCCTGTGCTGGCGTAGCTCAATAGGTAGAGCAGCTGACTTGTAATCAGCAGGTTGCGGGTTCAATTCCTGTCGCCAGCTCCAGTGAGCTGCCGGGCGTTATGCCCATTTGAAAAGTAGACGAAACGCTTCCCCTGGAGGGGTTCCCGAGCGGCCAAAGGGAGCAGACTGTAAATCTGCCGTCGTAGACTTCGGAGGTTCGAATCCTCCCCCCTCCACCAAACAAGCAATACTTGCCGGACGAAATCCGGCTGGCGATACCCAGGAGGCCCTTGGCCGAACGCACTGGGATGCCGGCCGAAATCGAGTCCACAAAGCTTCAGATAGGACGACTTTGGTTTTGGGCGGGAGTAGCTCAGTTGGCTAGAGCATCAGCCTTCCAAGCTGAGGGTCGCGGGTTCGAGTCCCGTTTCCCGCTCCAAAATTAAAAAAAGCACTCTCTCCGCAGCTTGACAGTGAAATAAGCCCACATAGCTCAGTAGGTAGAGCACTTCCTTGGTAAGGAAGAGGTCACCGGTTCGAATCCGGTTGTGGGCTCCATTCGCTGCATGGGGGGATTTTTCTGTCTGGCAAAATCGGGCCACCGGCTGCGTCCGGCGGCCGTAATCTTGAGAAGAAGAGTTCATTTACGAGAAAAAGGAGGTTGCCATCATGGGTAAAGCTAAATTCGAAAGAACCAAGCCGCATGTAAACATCGGGACCATCGGTCACGTCGACCACGGCAAGACCACTCTGACCGCCGCCATCACCAAGGTCATGGCGTCCAAGGGGATGGCCGAGTTCAAGGCCTTCGACTCGATCGACAACGCCCCCGAAGAGCGTGAGCGCGGCATCACCATCGCCACCGCCCACGTCGAATATGAGACCGTCAAGCGTCACTATGCCCATGTCGACTGCCCGGGCCATGCCGACTACGTCAAGAACATGATCACCGGTGCGGCGCAGATGGACGGCGCCATCCTGGTCTGCTCGGCCGCCGACGGCCCGATGCCGCAGACCCGCGAGCACATCCTGCTTGCCCGCCAGGTCGGCGTGCCCGCCATGGTCGTCTTCCTCAACAAGGCCGACATGGTCGACGACGCCGAGCTGATGGAACTGGTCGAGCTGGAGCTGCGCGAGCTGCTCTCCATGTACGACTTCCCCGGCGACGATGTGCCCATCATCCCCGGCAGCGCCCTGAAGGCCCTGGAGTGCGGCTGCGGCAAGGACGACTGCGCCGCCTGCAAGCCGATTCTGGCCCTGATGGACGCCGTCGACAGCTACATCCCCGAGCCCGAGCGTGCCATCGACCGTCCGTTCCTGATGCCGGTGGAGGACGTCTTCTCCATCTCCGGGCGCGGTACCGTGGCCACCGGCCGCATCGAGCGCGGCATCGTCAAGGTCAGCGAGGAGGTCGAGATCGTCGGCATGAAGGCGACCGTCAAGACCGTCGTTACCGGTGTCGAGATGTTCCGCAAGCTGCTCGACCAGGGTCAGGCCGGCGACAACGTCGGGCTGCTGCTGCGCGGCGTCAAGCGCGAGGACATCGAGCGCGGCCAGGTTCTGGCCAAGCCGGGCAGTATCACCCCGCACACCAAGTTCAAGGCCGAAGCCTACATCCTGACCAAGGAAGAGGGTGGCCGCCACACCCCGTTCTTCAAGGGTTATCGTCCGCAGTTCTACTTCCGCACGACCGACGTGACGGGAATCGTGGAGCTGCCCGAGGGGACGGAGATGGTCATGCCCGGCGACAACATCGCCATGACCGTCAGCCTGATCACCCCGATCGCCATGGACAAGGAGCTGCGCTTCGCCATCCGTGAGGGTGGCCGGACCGTCGGCGCCGGTGTTGTCAGCGAAATCATCGAGTAATA
>DATBML010000447.1:0-6801 GCA_036554885.1 Desulfuromonadales bacterium | reverse complement strand
GGAGGGGCAGGATGTCTGACAGGGGGCGCCGTACTTCTTGTCCTGCCAGTGCGGGACCTTCAGCCGGTCTTCGCCGCTGTTGACCAGGCCGGCCACATGGTTGTAGTCGTCTTTGACGAGCTCGCCGAAGATGCCGCCCTCGACCCATTTGCCGAGGCGGAACTCGCGCATGGTCATGCGGTGGTGAACCTGGCGCTCCTCGTAGGTCTTGGCGACGATCTTCCGCCACTGGGAGAAGTCGGTGAGAGTTTTCAGCAGCTGCGGCCGGCCGATCCGGTCGAGGAAGGCGGGGAGACCGCTTTCAAGGAACTCCCGGTCGGCCGCATCCAGGTCGAGCAGCCAGACTTCATCCGAGAGTCCGGCTACCTGCCCGCGCACGTAGATGGTGCCGCCGACCATACCGACGCAGCTGCGGTCGCCGAGGACCGAATCGACTTCTTCGCAGCCTACGCCGCAGATGACGCCGATACCACCGCCCATGAACTCGAAGGAGAACGAGCCGGTGTTCTTGAGTACCCAGAACTCGGGGGCGTCGTAGGCCGGATCATGCTTCATCAGCGAGCCGGAACGGGTGCCGACGCGGCCGGCGACGTAGATCTTGCCGGCGGCCGAGCAATGGGCGGTGGTGTCGCCCCCGTCGCCGAGGATGGTCAGGGTGGCGCCGGCGTTGAGCCAGCCGGCATCGGCCGGGGCGCTCCCGTCGACGACGATCTCGGTGCCGTCGAGGCCGAAGGCGCCGACCCGCTGGCCGGGGTTCTTCACCCGAAACTTGAGGGGCTGGCCGTCGCCGGTCCAGAGCGGGCCGCCGATGTCGTGATGGCCCGAAGAGAGGACCTCGAACTCGGTCTCCCCCGCCTCCAGAGCGGCGTAGATCTGCTGCAGGAGTTT
The DNA here is from genome assembly GCA_036554885.1 of Desulfuromonadales bacterium. GTDB lineage: Bacteria > Desulfobacterota > Desulfuromonadia > Desulfuromonadales > DASPGW01 > DASPGW01. The sequence goes on along the minus strand of DATBML010000447.1, from coordinate 5,913 downwards.
CTGGGTGGAGATGCGCTGATTATTTTCAAAGCCGGTAATCTGGGCTGCCATTGTTCACTCTCCTTAACAGACGTACTGGATCTGCAACCTTTCCGCCACGCCCCGATCGGTGGAGACGAGGGCGTCGGAGCGACCCACCGGCAGGGAAGAGTTGCCGATGGGGGCCATGAGCTTTTTCAGCTCCTGGTCCATGGCCAGGAAGTAGTTGACGATGTTCTGCGCCACCTTCTCCGGGTCGAGGCGGTGCGCCAGGGCCGGCTCCTGGGTGGTGATACCGGCCGGACAGAGACCGGTGTTGCAGGCATTGCAGCGCCCCATGTCGTTGCCGACGCAGCCGGCCATCTGCAGGATGAGGCGACCGGTGAACACGCCGTTGGCGCCGAGGGCGATCATCTTGAAGGCGTCAGCCGCCAGATCGCCGGTACGCCCCAGACCGCCGGCGGCCCACAGCGGAATCTGTCCCTGACGCCCCTGGGCCACGGCCGCCAGGTAGCAGTCGCGCAGCTTGCTGACGATGGGATGGCCGGTGTGGTCGAGGGAGACTTCGTGCGCCGCGCCGGTGCCGCCATCGATACCGTCGAGGAAGAAACCGCCGACGATGTTGTAAGGGTCGCGCACCAGGTTGTTGAAGACCGAGACACTGGTCGAACTGGCCGCTACCTTGATCGCCACCGGCACGCGGAACTTGAAGGCGGCGTTGAAGGAGAGGAACATCTTCTGCACACTCTCTTCGATGGAGTAGAGCCCCTGATGGTTTGGGGGGGAGAGCAGGTCGGCCTTGGGCACACCACGGATCGCCTGAATGTGCTCGGCCACCTTCTGCGCCATGAGCAGGCCGCCGTCCCCCGGCTTGGCGCCCTGGCCGATCTTGATGAGGACGCCGGCGGGATCCTCGGTCATGTACGGCATCGCCTTGACGATACGGTTCCAGCCGAAGTGGCCGGAGGCGATCTGCAGAATCATGTACTTCAGGTACTTGCTCTTGAGCAAGCGCACCGGCACGCCTCCCTCGCCGGAGCACATCCGCACCGGCAGGCCGCACTCCTCGTTGAGGTAGGCGGCGGCCATCGCCACCCCTTCCCACATACGCCAGGAGAGGGCACCGATCGACATGTCGCCGATCACCACCGGGTAGATCCAGCGCACCGGCGGCGCCTGGCCATCGGAGACCAGCAGTCCCTGCTCATTGATCTTGAGCGGCAGCTTGCCGGCCGGCAGGATGCGGCCGAAGGGAGCGAGCATGTCGAAGGTGTGGCGCTGGGCATCGAGAGAGGGGTCGGTCATCTGCGAAATCCGCCCGACCCGCAGCTTGTCGAGGGTGCGCACGGTGGCTTCCAGGTTTTTGCGGCCGCCGCGCTTGATCGAGTCGCCGGCCAGGCAGCGGGTGACGATCGGATGGCGGGTGTCCTGATTGCGCACCGGGCCGATGGCGTCGTTGGGGCAGACCTTTTCACAGATGCCGCAGCCGCGACAGTAGTTCTTGACCGAATGCGCCTGGCGGATCACCGGCACGGCACTGAACCGCTGCTTCGGCTCGGGCAGGTCGCCTTCCGAGAAGACCATGCGCCGCCGCTCCACCTTCGGTTCGATGGCCCGGAAGGAACAGGCGGCGACGCAGGAACCGCAGAGGGTGCAGCGGCTGGCGTCGTAGCGGATTTTCCAGGGCAGGTCGTTGGGAGTGACGTCATGGATTTTCATTGTTTCCATCGCTGAACCTCCAGGCGGTTGCCGATCACCACGATCTCCCGTTCATTGGGGTAGATGTCGGTTTCCCAGTTGCGGTCGGGAAGTATTTCGTTGATGCCGCACACCTCCGAGGCAAAGACCACCGTATCACTGGAGCGGCCGACGACGATCGGTCGCAGCTTCTTGGCGTCGCAGCAGGTAAAGAGGGTGCCATCGGGCAGGACGCCGATGATGGTATTGGGGCCGTTGATCTCCAGATGCGACAGCGACTGGCGGATGGCCAGCATCTGTTCCTTGTCGTCGCGCCGCTCGATCGTCTCGAAGGGGAGCGGCGTGATGACGTGCTTGTAGTAGGAGAGCGGCCACCCGAGCTGCCGGTGCACGTAGTGCAGGGTATAGAGGAAGCACTGGGAGTCGGACTCGAAGCCGATGTAGCCGTGGTGCAGCTTGCGCTGGAATTCCTTGTTTTTCTGGTAGAAGGTGTTCTCGCCGTTGGCCAGCGCCGTGTACCCCTGCAGGAAAAAGGGGTGGGCGGCGTAGCGGACGATATCGTAGTTGGTGTTCTGCCGGCACTGGGCGGTGATCACCCGGGCCGTGAACTTCCTGTCCGGCTGCCAGAGGTTGAAATAGGTGCCGATGTCACGCGGATCGCCGATCTCCTTGAGGGTCACCACATCGGGCCAGAAGGAGTAGACGAAACCCATGTCATCGTCCTCAAGAGCTGCCCGAAGCTTCAGCCGCATGTTGAGCAGCAGCTCTTCCTTCTCTTGCTGCGTGGCATGCTTGTACGCCTTGGGATAGTCGAAGGTCTCGAAAACGTAGTTGGGCATGGCGTTGATGTCGAGACCGGGCTGGGGATCGGTCTCCGGCACCCACTGTAGCACCCGCTGAAAGCCGGCGGCATGCAGCATATCCTCGGCGAGCTTCAGCCCCTCGTCGGTACAGGCAAGGGAGAGTGTGGGCAGATGCTTGTACTCTTCGAAAATTCCGCCCAGGTCCTGCATGACCATGGCGAAACCCGAGTTGTCGTGCCCTTTCTGCTGCGACTGCATCAACAGCAGGGCCTGACTCGGATGAACATAATTCAGACTTTTTATGGCTCCAATACGACACATGGCCGGCTACCTCCACATCAATAAGGATCCGCGCAGGTGTTTCGGGAAGAAATCGGCTGCGGCAGCCCAGAACTCAAATGCAACATAAATGCCAGATACCTGCGGAGGCTCTGTCATTTTCCGTATACGCCTCAAAGTGACTAAAACATAAAACATTTCGGGACGAGGAAGGGGCATGAAGGGGTCAGTGAAATGACCCAGGCGGCGGGGAAATGGCTGACGCGACAAAAAGCGACTGCTCATTCTATGTAAAAAAATTACTCTTTTTAAAAAAAGGCGGCGCCCAACTGCGGGCGCCGCCTTGCGGACCGAAAATCTGCCGCGGATCAGAGATTGTAGCCCGACTCGGAGTGTTCCGTCTGGTCGAGCCCCATGCGCTCTTCATCCGTGGCAACCCGCAGGCCCATGGTCGCCTTGAGCGCCAGGAGGATGCCGATGGTCACCACCACGGCGTAGACACCGGCGGCCACCACACCAATAAGCTGGACCACCAACTGGTGGAAATTGCCGGCGAGCAGGCCACTCGCCCCGACGGTGGCGAAGATGCCGGTGGCCAGGGCGCCGAAAGCGCCGCCGACGCCGTGCACGCCGAAGGCGTCGAGAGAGTCGTCATAGCCGAGCCTGTGCTTGAGCATCACGCCGCCGTAGCAGACGGCGCCGGCCAGCAGTCCCATGACCAGAGCCCAGCCCGGAGTAACGAAGCCGGCGGCGGGGGTGATGACGACCAGGCCGGCAACCACGCCGGAGGCGGCGCCCAGGGCGCTCGGCTTGCCGGCCTTGATCCATTCGACCAGCATCCAGGAGAGAGCGCCGGCGGCGGCAGCGGTCTGGGTGGTGGTGAAGGCCAGCGCCGCGCTGCCACCGGCGGAAAGGGCACTGCCGGCATTGAAGCCGAACCAGCCGAACCAGAGCAGGCCGGCCCCGAGCAGAGTCATCGGCAGGTTGTGCGGGGCCATGCGTTCATGCGGGTAGCCCTTGCGCTTGCCGAGAAAGACGGCCAGCACCAGCGCCGAGATCCCCGAGGAAAGGTGAACGACGGTGCCGCCGGCGAAGTCGAGAGCCCCCATCTTCAGCAGCCAGCCCCCCTCGCCCCAGACCCAGTGGGCGAGCGGGTCGTAGACCAGGGTTGCCCAGAGAAGGATGAAGACGCAGTAGGTCGAGAACTTCATCCGCTCGGCAACGGCCCCGGCGATCAGCGCCGGGGTGATGATGGCGAACATCCCCTGGAACATGACGAATACGTAGGTGGGGATGGTGCCGGTGAGAGTGTCGGGAGTGATGCCGCCGAGGAAGAGATTCTGCAAGCCGCCGATGAAAGTGCCTTCGCCGCCGAAGGCGAGGCTGTATCCGAAGGCGACCCACTGCACGCCGATGATGGCCATGGCGGCGAAGATGTGCATGCTGGTGGAAAGAACGTTCTTGGCGCGGACCATGCCGCCATAAAAGAGGGCGAGGCCGGGGAGCATGAGCAGCACCAGGGCCGAAGAGACGAGCATCCAGGCGGTATTGCCGGCATCGGGGCCTTCAGCGAAGGCCAGTGCCGGGATGAGCAGCAAGACACAGAGGGCAGGCAGAGTGCGGCGACAGAGGGATGCGAACATCAAGGTACCTCCATTGTATGGTCAGCGTTGGTCTATCAACGCTGTCGGTCTGCCCAGGGAATTGAGCAAAGCCTGTGCCATACAGTATAAACCCTGTAAACGCCTAGGGTTGTGCGATGAGCCGAAGAATTTCCGAAGGAGGGCTGTGCAAAAATCAGGCAGGAATGCTTGAAGGAGAGGCGTGAGGAGTTGCATTTCGGACCAGAGACCGGGAGACCTCGGCCGGTCCCCGATCCCTGCTCCCCCATCCCGTAATTAAACGAACTCCACCCAGCCGTGCGGGTCTTGAAGGCGGCCGTACTGGATGCCGGTCAGAGTTTCGTAGAGCTTGAGGGTCAGCTTGCCCGCCCCCCCCCCGCCCAGGGTCACGGTGCGGTCGCGGAAGGTGAACTGGCCGACGGGAGAAACGACGGCGGCAGTGCCGGTGCCGAAGGCTTCGACGAGGCGGCCGTTGGCTACGCCGTCCAGAATCTCGTCGACGGTTAGTGCCCGCTCATCGATCTCCAGCCCCATCTCCCTCACCAGTGCCAGAATGGAGCGGCGGGTGATACCGTCGAGGATCGTCCCCTTCAGCGGCGAGGTGACGACCTTGCCGTCATAGAGGAAGCAGATATTCATGCTGCCGACTTCCTCGACGTATTTACGGTGCACCGCATCAAGCCAGAGAACCTGATCGAACCCCTTCTGCGCCGCCGCCCGCGAAGCGAAGAGGCTGGCAGCGTAGTTGCCGCCGGTCTTGGCTTCACCGGTACCGCCCGGGGCAACGCGGACGTATTCATCGGAAATCCAGATCTTGACCGGGTTCACGCCCCCCTTGTAGTAGGCGCCCACCGGCGAGAGGATGATGTAGCAGAGGTATTTGTCCGCGGGTTTGACGCCGAGAACCGCCTCGGTGGCGATCATGGTCGGCCGGATGTAGAGGCTTGTCCCTTCGCTGCGCGGCACCCAGTCCGCCTCGAGGCGCACCAACTCCTTCAGGGCCTTGAGGAAAAAGGCCTCGTCGACCTCGGGCATGCACATGCGCCGGGCGCTGCGGTTGAAGCGCTTGATGTTCTCCTCGGGACGAAAGAGGGCGATGCGGCCGTCCTGACGGCGAAAGGCCTTGAGCCCCTCGAAGATTTCCTGGGAGTAGTGCAGGACGAGGGCAGCCGGATCGAGAGAGAAGGGACCGTACGGTTCAATGCGGGCAGAATGCCAACCCTTGCCGGCATCGTATTCCATGACGAACATCCGGTCGGTAAACTGCTTGCCGAATACCAGTTTCGACTCATCCTCGATGCGGGGCTTGCGAGTGCTCAGGGGCAGAATCTGGATCTCCATGGTCAGAACCGTCTCCGATCAGCAAAATAGGCGTAGCCGCAGGCGATTATTTACCACAGAAGCGCCGCTACGGGCAAGCGGTTTCGCGGTCCTGAAAAGCTGAGAGATGAGGGATTATTCCTCCGGGATGCGGGGAGGCCGGGCGAAGGGAGCCTGGCCGTAAAGCAGCCTATCGCAGTTGTCCCGCTCCT
>DATBML010000440.1:0-2216 GCA_036554885.1 Desulfuromonadales bacterium | reverse complement strand
GAGGTCCTTCCTGCAGGATGATTTCGCTGTAGTAGAGCAGATCCTGGATCAGGTAGTTCAGATACTGCGATTCCTCGATGATCAGGGAGAGCGTCTTCTGGAAGGCGGGATCGGTCGGGTCGCCGATGCCCTGTTCCAGGTTCTGAATGAAAAGGGAGATGGCAGTGGTGGGAGTCTTGAGCTTGTGCGAAATCAGGCCGAGAAAGTCGGACTTCAAACGGTCCATGCGCTTGAGTTGGACCAGTTCTTCCTTGAGGGCTTTCTTCTCCAGCGCCTTGTCGATGGTGGTCTTGAGCTGCAGCAGATTGATCGGTTTGCTGATGAAGTCGTCGGCATCGGCCTTGAGCGCCCGCAGGATGATTTCCTTGTCGGCGTAGCCCGTCATGACGACGACAACCTGGGTCGGCTCCCGTTCCTTGACCGCCTTCAGCAGATCGAGGCCGTTCATCTGCGGCATCATGATGTCGGTGAGGACGACATCGACCGTTTCTTTTTCGAGGATGCTGAGCGCCTCGGCACCGTCGGCAGCCTGGAGTATCCGGTAGCCGCGGAGCGCTTTGGCACACAGTTCGCGGATGACATCCTCGTCGTCGACGATGAGGATGCCGCGCCCGCTCCCCTGGCGCATCTCCAAGGCTTTTTCGGTCTCCATGCGCACGGTTTCCCCCGTGTTCAGATCGTTCGGCCGGAGCATGTACGCTCCGGCCTGCCCGCGGTTATCCAGTATAGCAGATCGACCGTTTAACGCAGCGGTGTGCCGGCGATCAGGGTTTCGACTGCGGCCAAAGCCTGACCCAGGCCCTCGGGCCGGGTGCCGCCGGCCTGGGCGAGTTCGGGGCGGCCCCCCCCTTTGCCGCCGACCTGCTCGGCCAGGGGACGGATGAGCTGCCCGGCCTGGAAACGGCCGGTCAGCTCGCCGGTCACCGCCACCAGCAGGTTTGCCTTTCCATCCGCTTCGCTGCCGAGCACGATAATGCCCGAGCCGAGCCTGTCGCGCAGTTGGTCCGCCAGTTCCCGCAGCCCCTTGCCGTCCAGGCCGTCGACGCGGGCCGTCAGCAGCTTCGTCCCGGCGACTTCACGGACCTGCTCGAGCAGTTCCGAGGAGCGGCCGGAGTTGAGGCGGGCCTGTAGAGCCTGGACCTCACGTTCGAGTTCCTTCTGGCGCTCGAGCAGCTTCTGCAGGCGATTTTCCAGTTGCTGGCGGTCGCTTTTCACCAGTCCGGCGAGCCGCTCCAGGGTCTGCTCTTCCTGGCGGACGAACTCCAGCGCCCGGGCGCCGGTCGCCGCTTCGATGCGGCGGACGCCGGCAGCGATGCCGGTCTCCTGGACGATCTTGAACAGGCCGATATCGCCGGCGGCGCGGATGTGGGTGCCGCCGCAGAGCTCCATGCTGAAGTCGCCGACCCGGACCACCCGCACCCGGTCGCCGTACTTCTCGCCGAAGAGGGCGGTGGCGCCGGCGGCGATAGCTGCTTCGGCGGCCATCTCGTCGGTTTCAACATTCTGGTTGTCCCGGATCCGCCGGTTGACCTCGCCCTCGATCCGGTCGAGTTCTTCGGCGCTGACCGGGGAGAAATGGGTGAAGTCGAAACGGAGGCGCTCTGAGGTGACCAGTGAGCCGGCCTGCTTGACATGGTCGCCGAGGACTTCCACCAGCACCGCCTGCAGGATGTGGGTCGCAGTGTGGTTGAGGGCCGTGGCCTGGCGCAGCCCGGCGTCGACGCAGAGGTCGGCCGCTTCTCCCCGCTGCACGGTGCCGCTGGTCACCGTGCCGGCGTGGACGATCAGGCCGGGGAGGGGTTTTCTGGTCTCCTCGACGCGCACCCGCCCGGAGCCGGTACTGATTTCGCCGCGGTCGCCGGCCTGGCCACCGGATTCGCCGTAGAAGGGAGTGTTTGTCGTGATGAGTTCGACCCGATCCCCTTCGGTGGCCTTGGTCACCGGTTGGCCGTCTTTGATCAGCGCCGCAATGGTGCCGTAGTCGCTCAGGTTGTGGTAGCCGGTGAACTCGCTCTGCACTCCCTCCTCCAGCAGTTGCCGGTAGATGGCGGCGACCGCTTCTTCCCCCGACCCCTTCCAGTGCTCGCGGGCCTTCTGTCGCTGCTGCTCCATGCAGGTTTCGAAGCCCGCCTCGTCGAGGGTGAATCCCGCTCCTTCGACAATGTCGGCGGTCAAGTCGACGGGGAAGCCGAAGGTGTCGTAGAGACGGAAGACGA
>DATBML010000435.1:0-3898 GCA_036554885.1 Desulfuromonadales bacterium | reverse complement strand
TACGCCTCGGCCGTGGAGAAGGCTACCGCCATCAAGACCCGCGCCGTTGCCGTTTCCGACGAGATCAAAGCCGTCCAGGAAAAACTGCAGGGCCTGAAGAAGTAAGGAGCTTGGCCCGTTGAAGTACTTTCGATATCTGCAGACGGGCCTCGTCCTCGCCGCTATTTCTGTATTGTTCGCTTGTAGTGAACCGCCGGTACCGTCAGAGCTCCATGCATCGATCCTTCAGGATCGGGAGCTCTGGCGGGCCGGCGCTCCATTGTATGCCCCGAACGAATACCGCGATTACCTTAATGCCCTGAAACTGAGTCAGGAACTGCTGACCAGAGAAAAATCCCGTTTTATCTGGTTCAGGAATTATGAGCCGGCGACACAGACCTTTCGTCAGGTTCTGGCGAAGGGCGAAGCGGTTCTGTCTCGAGTCAAGGGCAACAAGACCCAGCAGCAGACTGAGATCGACGAAAAAGTCGGAGATCTCGAAAAACGAATCAAGCGGTTGAGGGGCCTCTCGGAGAGTGTCAAAGATAACCGGCTGGCAGCCCGCCGTCTTATGAAAGCGGAGGTTCTTCTCGATGAAGCCGCCGCCTTGGCGAAGACGGAAAAACACCAGGAAGCCCGTATCCGTCTCGATCAGGCCATTGCCGAAGTCGAGTGGGTTTTCAAGGCTGTCACACCACTGGTCAGACGCTATGCCGACCGCGAGCAGATCGCCTACTGGCGGCGGATGATCAACGAGGGTGTGGCGCAGTCGAAAAAGAACGGTGGCTATCTCATCGTGGTCAGTAAAATCGACCGGGAGTTGACCCTCTACCGTAACGGTGTCCCACAGCGTACCTATCAAGCAGGACTCGGCTTCAATTTCCTCAGCGACAAGCTCTACTCCGGCGACCGGGCTACTCCCGAAGGAAATTACCGCATCATCAAGAAGTTGCCGGCGAGCAAATATTTCCGCGGACTGTTGATTGACTATCCCAATGCTGAGGACCAAAGACGCTTTGCCCGGGCGAAACGAGATGGACAACTTCCAGCCAGTGCCAAGATCGGTGGGCTCATCGAAATCCACGGCGGCGGCAAGGACGGCATGACTTACGGATGCATCGCCCTGGAAGACCAGCAGATTCTTGATTTGTACAATACCGTGGAAGTCGGCACGCCAGTCGTTATCGTAGGAGCTGTCGAATTTGACAACGTTGTATCCTCGTTCCTCAAACACACTGAATAACCAGCCCCGTCGGTCGAATCAGGCGGGCGGTCGTCGTCTTCTGCGCAGGATTTTGCTGGTGTCAGCCATTGTGTTTGTCACCCTTTTCCTGTTGATCGAGGTTGCCGGCTGTGTGTTGGCTCGGCGTCAGGAAGCCAAACCTGAGGCGGAAACTGCCCCTCCGGGCGCCCGCGACAACCGGGCCCGTATTCTTGAGTCGAAAAACGCCGCACTCCGAAAGAAGCTTGCCGGTCTGGCGCCCAAGGGTGTTTATGTGGTCATTGATACGGCCAATAATCGCGTCTATATGAAGAAAGACGGGCAGACCGTGCGGGAAATGGTTGCCTCCTGCGGCAGCGGCAACGTTCTGGAAGATCCTGTCGGTGGCAGGAAATGGACTTTCGAGACCCCTCGGGGCGAGTTTCAAGTCCGTTCGAAGATAACCAACCCGATCTGGATCAAGCCCGACTGGGCCTTTATCGAAGAGGGGGAGCCGATTCCCGAGAAAAGTGCCGAACGGGCCAAGCCGGGGGAAATGGGTGACTATGCTCTGGGCCTCGGGCGGGGTTATTTTATTCATGGGACCATGTATAAGCGGCTCCTGGGTCGCAATGTTTCCCACGGCTGCGTCCGGTTGGGGGACGAGGACCTGAAAGCCCTTTATGAAACCGCCGGTATCGGCACGCGAGTCTTCATTTTCTGATGCGAAACCTCACTCTAGTTCTGGTTATTCTTTGCAGCGTTCTTTGCCAGGGAATCGCGCGTGCAGACGATCTTGAAACCCTGGAGGCCACCAACCGACGACTCAGGGCGGAATACGAGCTGGCCACCAAGTCACAGCTTTATTTCGTTTTTGACCTGCAAGCGAAGAATGTGCAGTTCAAGTCGAGCGGTATGGCGATCGCCGAATTGCCGTTGCAGAGGGTGAGTTACTGGGGACCGGTCAGTGGTGACAAGGTCAGGACGGTAGCGGGCAAGCTCAGTTACAAAACGCCCGAACGGGACGTGTTGAAGATCCCGTCGCCGGAAGAGAGCGCCAAACCCGATGCCGAACCGAAAGCTCAGGTTAAAGCGGATCCGAAGAAATTCGAGCTGGCGGCGCTTGAACTCTCCGATATGCCCACCTCCTTTCAGGTGAGGTTCGACGATGGACTTCTCGTCGCGGTTAAGCCGGCCCCTGAGGAGTTCCTCCACCGCATTTGGTGGACACTCAACAGAGGGTTCTGGTATCTGAGCCGGCCGCTGTTTTCCGTCTGGAATTTTCTTCATCAACGGACTTATTCCGAAATATTGCTGACGATGCCGCCGAAGGACGCCCAGCTGCTCTACTGGTCATTGACCGACGGTTCAAGTTGCCTCCTCATCAACTGACCGGTAACGGGTGCCAGCGCCCTGATCGTGTCGGCATTCGAGAGGTTCAGTTGCCAGAAGCAAAATTCAATTCATTGCGACCTTCCTTGTATAAACCTTCCCTGCGGCTCAGGCTGGTGGCGATCATGCTTATCACCAGCCTGTCTTTGGTCAGCATCCTCGTCGTTTTTTACTATCAGACCGAAAAGGCACTCTTCAACGAGTTCGAGCGACGGACGTCTGAACTTTCCAAGGCAGTCCAGATCGGGCTGAAAAGTGCCGCCGGCAAGAATCTCAGCGACACCAAAAATCTGGAAAAATATCTGAGTAGCCTCAATCCCAAGGGGATCAAGGAGATCTCGGTCATCAGCAGTGCGGATCGGATCATCGCCAGCACCAAGAAGGAGAGCGTCGGCAAGTGGATCACCGAGCGCCGCAAAGAAATGATCTTCAAGGCGGAACTCGGCCAACCGGTCACCGGTGACGGGCTTGCCTACAACGTCGTCATCCCGGTCGTTTCGGATAACAGCACCGTGGGGTACATCCATCTGGCCCTCAACGCCGAAGATTTCTCCGTCTTTCTGCGTCTCAATTCTATTCGTCGGTCCATCGCTGCGGTGGTGGTTATCGGCCTCGGAACGTTGTTGGCTGTGGTGCTTGCAGGGCGCTATATTCGGCCGATCAAACAGGTCGTCGGCGCTGCCGGGAAGGTGGCCGGTGGTGACCTCAGCCAGGAATTGCCTACCGACCGGCGTGATGAGATCGGCGAACTCTCCCGCAGCTTCAATCACATGGTCGAACGGCTGCGAGAGGACCGCGACCTCAAGGAGAGACTGCGCACGGCAGAGCATCTCGCCAGTGTCGGCCAGTTCGCCAAGAGCATCGCCCACGAGATCAAGAACCCGCTCAATTTCATCAGTCTTTCCATCGATCACATGCGGGAAACCTACCGCCCGGCTGATCCTGCCAAAACCGAGAGTTTTGACTCACTGGTGCAGAACATCAAGGGCGAAATCCAGCGAATAAGCCGCTTTGCCGAGAGCTTTCTCGAGTATGGACGGCCTTTTGAACTGCGTCGCCGCAAGACATCGCTGGTCGTAATTGTCGACAGCGTACTGGAGCTGGCCACGGCCAAGGCACAGCAGGGTGAAATATCCATTGTCAGAGAGTACGAACAGCTGCCGGAAATTTCGCTCGATCCTGAGTTTATCCGCACCTGCCTTTATAACATCGTCCTTAACGCCTTCGAAGCCATGCCCGGCGGCGGCTCGTTGACGGTCCGCGCCGAGAGGTCGAACGAGCGCCTGTCGCTTGCCTTCGCCGACAGCGGGGTCGGGGTGGAGAAGG
>DATBML010000089.1:0-10329 GCA_036554885.1 Desulfuromonadales bacterium | reverse complement strand
GCATCTGCCAGTTCCGCGTCGTCGGCGACCTGCCGGCCGGCGACCTCGGAGCATGGGCCGGCGAGAAGCTTGCCGCCAAGGGCTTCCAGTCCATCGAACACAACGCCGAAGAGCTTTCCGTCGGCTGGGTCCAGCTCGACGACACCCGCGAGAGCGGTTTCGCCAACCCCGCCACCTTCTGCCGCGACCACTGGCTCACCTTCACCCTGCGCCGCGACCAGCGCAAGGTGCCGCCGGCGCTGCTCAAGGCCTGGATGCAGCAGGCCGAGCGGCAGTTCCTCTCCCAGCACCCCGGTCTGCAGCGGGTGCCGAAGGCGAAGCGCGAGGAGCTCAAGGACGCGGTGCACGGCGCGCTGCTGGCCAAGACCCTGCCGGCCCCGGCGGTCTGGGATGCCGTCTGGGACACCCGCAGCGGTATCCTGACGCTGGCGAGCCTATCCGCCAAGGTGGTCGACCAGTTCGAGACGCTGTTCAAGCAGACCTTCGAAGGCTTTCGCCTGGTCGCCTACCATCCCTATGCCCGCGCCGAAGAGGTGGTGGCGCCCGCTCTCAGGCCGCTTCTGGCGAAGGCCAACCAGGCGGCCGGCGACGGCGTCCTCGAGCTGATCCGCGATAACCGCTGGCTCGGCCGCGACCTGCTGCTCTGGCTGATGTATCGGACGATGAATGCCGACTCGGTCTACCAGGTCTGCCGCCCCGGGCAATCCCTGGAGGGTGAGGGGTTCGTCGCCACCCTCAACGACCGGCTGGTGCTGGTCGGCGGCGGCGAGGCGGGGGTGCAGAAGATCGCCGTCACCGGCCCGCAGGACAGCTTCGGCGAGGTGGTGACGGCGCTGCGCGCGGGGAAGGAGATCCAGGAGGCGGTCCTCTACCTGGAGAAGGGGGAGCATCTCTGGCGGCTCAACCTCAAGGGCGAGGTCTTCGCCTTCGCCTCCTTCAAGTCGCCGGCGGTCAAGCCGGAGAAGGACGCCCTCACCGACGAGGCGAGCGAGCAGATGGCGGTCTTCTACGAGCGGATGGCGGTGCTGGAGGAGGGGCTGCAGCTCTTCGACAGCCTCTTCGCCACCTTCCTGACGACGCGGCTGGGCGAAGGGTGGGCGGAGACGGAGGCGGCGATCAGGGGGTGGCTGGAAAAGGCTTGAAGGCCGTGATCCGTGATCCGGGATCGGTGAACAGGGAACTGGGATCGGTGAATTGGGAACCGTGATCGGAAAAACGGAGAGTGCGGGGTCGGACCTGCCCCGATTTTGGCAAATGACAAATGACAAATGACCAGTGACGGGTGGTTGTATTTCACCCGTCACTGCCAGTAATTACAATTCCTCGAAATCCTCCCCCTCGTCCTCTTCGTCCCCCGCCTCTTCGTCGTCGTTGAAGTCCTCGTCGAGGAAGCGCTCGAGAAAGCGTTTGTTGTCTCGGATGCGGCGGTCGATCTCCTGCTGCAGCTCTTCCAGTTCGGGGAAGAGCTTTCCCTTCTTTTCCTCCGCCGCCGGCGCGTCGCCTGCCTCGGGCGCTGCCTCGTTCTGCTGCAACTCCTCAGACATCCCTTGCCTCCTTCGCCTGCCGGTAGAGTTCCAGGTAGTGCTGCGCCGAACGGTCCCAGGAGAAGTCCTGCTGCATCCCGCGCGCGACCATCGCCGGCCAGGCCTGCGGCTGCCGGTAGAGAGCGAGCGCGCGGTCGAGGGCGATCAGCAGGGAGAGGGGCGACGGCTCGCCGAAGGTGAAGCCGTTGGCCGCTGCCGCATCCTCGGCCGGATCGATGACGGTATCGGCAAGGCCGCCGGTGCGGCGCACCACCGGGATGCTGCCGTAGCGCAGGGCAATCAGCTGGCCGAGGCCGCAAGGCTCGTAGCGGCTCGGCATCAGGAAGAGGTCGCTGCCGGCGTAGATGCGCCGGGAGAGAGAGTCGTCGAATTCGAGGTGGATCGAGATCTGCTCCGGGTGGTGTCCCTGCACTCCGGCGAAAAAGCGCATGTGCTTCTCCTCCCCGGTCCCCAGCAAAACCAGCTGCACCTGGCGCGCCAGCAGACCCTCCCAGGCCTGCTCCACCAGATCGAGCCCCTTCTGCGTATCGAGCCGGGTGACCATGGCGACCAGCGGGATGGCCGGGTCCACCGTCAGGCCCAGTTCCTGCTGCAGGGCGCGCTTGCAAACCGCTTTGCCCGCGAGGTCGGCGGCGCTGTAGGTCCGGGCCAGGGCGGCATCGGTGGCCGGGTTCCACTGCCGTTCGTCGAGGCCGTTGAGGATGCCGCTGTAGGCGGCGCCGCGGGCGCGCAGAATCCCCTCGAAGCCGAAGCCGTATTCGGTCGTGAGCGTCTCCAGGCAGTAGGTCTCGGAGACGGTATTGACACGGTCGGCGAAGACCACTCCCCCCTTGAGAAAGGAGATCTGCCCCCAGTATTCGAGGGTGGCGGGGGTGAAGAGGCGCGGATCGAGGTCGAGGGTGTCGAGCACCCCGGCCGAAAAAACGCCCTGGTAGCCGAGGTTGTGGATGGTCAACAGGCTGCCGGTGGCGGCGAAGAAAGGGTCCCTGCGGTGGGCGGTGCGCAGCAGCACCGGCACCAGGCCGCTCTGCCAGTCGTTGCAGTGCAGCACATCGGGGCGCCAGTGCAGAAGCCGGGGCAATTCGAGCACGGCGCGGCAGAAGAAGCCGAAGCGCTCGGCGTTGTCCGGATAGTCGCCGGTCGGGGTGCCGTAGAGGCCATCACGGTCGAAGTATCGGGACTGATCGACAAGATAGACCGGAACGTCGTCGAGGGATGTTTGCCTGACCTCTGCCCGCCGCAGGCGGCCGTCGATGATCGCCTCGATGCCGATTCCCGTCTCGGCCAGGGGGAAACGCTGGCGGACGGTCCGGTAGCAGGGCAGGACGATGCGCACGTCGTGGCCGAGGCGGCGCAAGGCACGCGGCAGGGCGCCGGCGACATCGGCCAGACCGCCGCTCTTGGCGAAGGGGGCGACTTCGGAAGAGACAAGGAGAATATTCACGGAAAACCGGGTCCGGGTTGAGGTTATGTAGGGGCGCAGCATGCTGCGCCCCTACGCGCGCGGCATTCTAGACGAATTCGGCAAGTTTTTCCACCCGGTAGTGCACCTCGGCCGCTTTCTCCAGCAGTCGGCTGAAGAAGTCGTGCAGGCCGGCCAGTCCGGCGAGGAGGGTGCCGGTTTCTTTCCCCGCCTCGGCGACGGCATCAATGGCAGCGGTGAAATAAAGCCAGCAGAGCAGGGTCTCCAGTCGCTCGCGGACGATGAAGTGAACGTCGCCGTGACGGTGCCAGCCGAGCAGTTCCCGGGTCTGGGAATCGGCGAAAACGGCCCGCAGCGCCGCCGTCTCCTCGGCGTCGGCACGCCAGGTCCCCTGGTGCCGGCAGAGGACGGCAACCAGCAGGGCATCGCGGTGCGCGGTCGCATCGTCGTTCTCCAGCCGCAACTGCCGGCAGAGCATGTCGCGCAGCAGAAACTCCTCGAGCCAGGCGGCGGTGCGGGCAGGCGCTCCCTGCGGGCCGCCGAGCTCGCCGAGCCGGCGCAGCGCCAGCCAGGGGAGGAAGACGCGGCTGAATTCCGGCTGCCGGGTGTCCACCCCGGCGCCGGGCGCGCCGGGCAGGGCGCAGCGCAGGGCGGCGAGGGCAGCCTGCTCGCGCGCATTCCGACCCTCCATCGCCAGCAGACTCTCAAGGGCTTCGAGGTCCGCCGTCAGCTCATCGCCGATGGCGGTCTCCGGCTCCGCCAGGCCGGCGGCATGCGCCAGGGCAGTGCGGAGGGCGGCGACCTCACGGGCGAAGAGGGCAAGCCCCGGACGCTCCTCCCTGCCGACGGGGAGGAGTTCACGGCCGACCCGCGCCAGCAGGCCGGGGTCGAGGGCGCGCCGCAGCGCCTCGTGCAGCAGCGCGTAGCGGCGACGCTTCCATTCGGCGTCCAGGTCGGCGACGGGTTGGCCATCGAGTTCGGCAGCCAGTTCGGACCAACTGCCGTCGCTGTCGACAACCTCGCGCCAGTCGAGCAGGACGTAGTACTGGTAGGGGCCGAGCGGCAGGTAGAGCCCCTGCTCCGCCAGTTCCCGACCGGCACGCAGGTATTCGAGGCCGCTGCGGTGGTCGCGAAAACGATAGAGCATTCCCGCTTCGCCGCGCAGTGATAGGGCGTCGGACAGGGTCGAACGTCGCAGGTGCTCGCCGCCGGCGTCGCGCGCCATCTTCGCCGTCGACTCGCGAATCCAGCCGCCGGTGTCGGCGAAACGGTTATGGTAGACGACCAGTGCCCGCTCGCCGCCCGCGCGGTTGCTGTAGGCGAAGACATCCTCGTTGACGTGGCCGCCGCTCCAGAAATCGAACAGGACGAAATCGGCCGAACCGCTGAAAAGATGCCGCCGGCGCATCAGCGGGAATATCTGCGTCTCGTGGTGCAGGATGAACCCTTCGTCCGGCGTTTCGTGCCAGTAGGCGCGGCGGTACTCCATGCCGTACTTCTCCTCGAATCCCTCCACCTGCCCGTGGCCGAACATCGGCAGTCCCGGCAGGGTGACCAGCAGCACAGCCACCCCGAAGTACTTGTCCATCTTGCCGAACTGGGCAACGGCGGTTGCCTCGTCCGGATTGTTCATGAAGTTGACGAAGCGCTTGAGGATCTCGTGGTTGAACTCGAGGACGTTCTTGATCACCGTGCGGTACTTGGCGTTCTCCTCCATCTTCAGCATGTTCATGAAGGCGCTGTTGTAGACCCGGTGCATCCCCAGGGTGCGCACGAAATAGCCTTCCATCAGCCAGAATGCTTCGGCCAGCAGCAGGGTGTCGGGGACTTCGGCCGCTACCCGGTCGACCACCTCGCGCCAGAACTCGGCGGGAAAGGCGGACTCGAAGGCTTCTGCCGCCATGGCGTGCTCGGCGCGGCTGGGGACGCCGGCGCCGCCGCCGGGAAGCGGGAACCAGAGGCGCTGGAAATGCTTCTTGGCCAGGGTCATGGCGGCGTCGAAGCGGATGATGCGGAAGCGGCGGGCGACCTCGATGATGGTGCGGATCATCGCCTCGCGCACCTCGGGGAGGAGGAAGTTGAGCTGGGCGGTGTCGTTCCACGGCAGGTGGGTGCCGTCGTTGCCGTGGTAGATGTAGCGTACCCGGCCGCTGCCTCGCTCGACGTGCTTGAAGACGACTGCGGCGTCCGAATGGCTCCAGTAGCCGTCCTCGATCAGGATTTCGACGTCGTCGCTGTGGGAGAGGTTCGGGCCGCTGAAGTGGTAGGCCGGGTAGGGGGGGTGCTCCACCTGGACGTACCAGTCGGGGTGTTCGCGGGTCCAGCGCGAGTAGATGCCGGTGTGGTTGGGGACGACGTCGCAGGCGAGGCGGATGCCGCGGGCGCGGCAGCGTTCTTCCAGTTCGTGCAGCGCCGCCTCGCCACCAAGATCGTCGGCCACCGCATAGTCGTAGAGGGAGTAGGCGGAAGCGACCGCCTCGGGGTTGCCCATGCGCTGCTTGATCTCGGCCGAGGCGACCGAGCGCTCCCAGATGCCGATCAGCCAGAGTGCGGTGAAACCCCAGCGGCCGAGACGGTCGAGTTCCTCGCCCGGAATCTGGTCGAGCCGCTCGATCGGCCGGCCGTAACGGGTGGAGAGCTGGTCGAGCCAGACGTAGATGGTCTTGGCGATCAGCACCACGTTCGGCATCCAGTCGGTGTCCGGGGAGAAGCGCTCGGGCTCATCGCCGCCGGCAGCGAAGTGGGGGATATGGCTGGGGCCGGGGCCGCCGCCGCGCAACTGCTCCTCCTCGCGCAGCACGTCGAATGCGCTGAGCAGGCGGCGCAGCAGCTCGGGGGGGAGCAGCTCCGCCCAGTGCAGGCGGATGTAGTCGAGCTGGCCGGCCAGCGAGTCGGGCGAAGCCTGCAGCGGTTCGCGCAGCCGGGCCAGCAGCGAGCCGCCGAGCAGTCCGGAAGCCGCCTCGGCGGTCAGCTCACTATCGAGCAGCCGCAGTGTTTCGCGGTAGTCGCAGTCGCGTTGCAGCTCGGCGTCGTCGAAGAGCCCGGACAGGAGGTGGGCGGCCGGGTTGAGTGTCTGCACGGCGAGGATGAAGAGTTCGACGGCGGCGCTGCGGCGGCAGGCCGGGGCGTCCTGCCCGCGCAGAAAGCTGTTCCGGTCCATCCCCTGCCGCACCGCCAGGGGTGGATAGTGGCGGACGAAGGCTTCGAGGGTGGGTCGCAGGGAAGCGAGGGGGAAGTGGCGACCAGCCAGTTCGACGGCCTCCAGGCCGATGCTGCAGCGGCGCTGCTCGAGATAGCGGAGGACCACGATGCGGAAGGCGGTGTTGAGCAGGGCCAGCAGGTTGAGCTGGCCGGCGCTCGCCGACTTCTGCGGAGCCTTGATGCGCAGGCGGGTGGCGAGCAGGCGCAAGGGATAAAGCGGCGCCGAGGGGTACTCGGCGAACAGCTCGAGATTCAGGTCGTAGTCGTCCCAGGCTCGGCCGGAAAGCTGGAGGCCAAGGGGGAAATAGTCCGTCGCGCTGGGAGTGTCAGGCGTCATGTTCGATCCGTTCCAGTATGGCCGATTTTCGGCGTTTTCCTCAGAAACTGACCGAGAGGTCGGCTTCGCGCAGATGGCGAGCGGCCTCCTCGGGCGGCATCGGGTTGATGTGGAAGCCGGTTCCCCATTCGAAGCCGGCGATCTTGGTCAACCGGGGGATGAGCCCGATGTACCAGTGGTAATCGTAGGGGAGGGAGCCCCAGTAGGCTGGTTTCCCCAGCCGCAGGTGCATCGGCGGCGTATTGTGCAGCACGAAATTGTAGGGCGGATCGCGCAGCACGCTGCGCAACCGCAGCAGGGCGTCCTTGAGCGTTGCTGCCAGGCTGGCGATTTCCCGCTCGGTCATCAGTCCGAAGTCGTGGCTGTGGCGTTTGGGGACGATGCGCAGCTCGAAAGGGAAGCTGGCGGCATAGGGAGCGAAAACCAGGAAGTCGCCGTCGTCGCGGACGACGCGCTCGGCTGCCCCGCTCTCCTGGGCCAGCATGTCGCAGATCAGGCAGCGTTCCTTGCGCGCATAGTAATCCCGGCAGACGGAAAGCTCGGTGGCCGCCACCGGCGGGGTGACGGGGAGGGCGATGAGCTGGGAGTGGGAGTGCGGAATGCTCGCTCCCGCTTCGACGCCGTGGTTCTTGAAGAGGAGGATGTAGCGGAACCGGGGGTCGCGGCGCAGATCGGTCAGCCGGGACCGCCAGGCGCGCAGCACATCGGCGATCTCGGCCGGCGTCAGCTCTGCCAGGCTGCGGCTGTGGTCCGGGTTCTCGATGATGATCTCGTGAGCGCCGACCCCGTTCATGGCGTCGTAGAGTCCCACCCCCCGCTTCGCCAGTTCCCCTTCGATGCGCAGCGCGGGGTATTTGTGGGGAATCACCCGGACCCGCCAGCCGGGGGTGTCGGGGCGGCTGCCGGCGTCGCGGATGGCGAAGATCTCCCGCGTCGTCTTCTCCTCCTGGCCGTAACAGAAGGGGCAGGCGGCCATCACCACCCGCTCCCGCTCGCGGTAGAAGTCCCGCGGGCGCCTGTTGCCGTTGTCGGTGATGATGACCCAGCTCATCTTCAGCGGGTCCCAGCGCAGTTCGGACACGGCACAACCTTTCGTGGATACGGTTGATGTGGGTTGTCATGTAGGGGCGGACTGCGTCCGCCCGCCCCCCTACGCCTTCAGCAATTCCTTCTTCCACTCCTCCACCTTGCGGCGGTAGGTTTCGAGCAGTTCGTCGGCGCGGGCGGCGTGGCTCGCTTCGGCCATCAGATGCACCACCGGCTGGTGCTGGTCGGGCAGGACGAGTGCCCAGCCACCCGGCAGCTGGACCTTGACCCCGTCGACGAAGGAGGCTTCGAGTTCGACCGAATCCTCGCTCATCTTGCGCATGATCCCCCCCTTGAGCTCCCAGGAGCAGGGAAGCTTCAGATGCCGGTAGGCCCGCGTCGGGGTGCTTCGGCGGACTTCACCCAGGCTCTTGCCGGTGCGCACCAGCAGCTCGATGGTCTTGCCGACGGCGAATAGCGCATCGAAGTTGGGCTGGAACGCGGGGAAGGCGAACCGGCCGTCCAGAGCGGCGGCCAACTGCACGTGTCGCTCCTTGGCTCCTTCGACCAGTGAACGACCGTCGGTCTTGGTGCGCTTGACGGTCAATCCCGCCGCCACCGCCAGCTCCTCCACAGCCAGCGGAGCCGGCACCGGCAGCACCAGGCTGCCGCTGCGCTCGGCCTGGCAGACCAGGGTGGCAAGGGTGGCCAGGGCCTCGATATCGCTAAGTACTTCGCCGGTTTCATCGATCAGCTTCAGCCGTTCGCCGGAAGGTCCGAGCCAGAAACCGGCAGTGGCGCCGAGGGTGACGACGATGCGCGAGAGCTGCTCCAGGGCGCGCTCCGCCTGCTCGGGAGAAGTGCCGGAGCGGCTCTCCTGCAGCTGCGAGTTGAGCTCGATCACCTCGCAGCCGAGATCGTTGAGCAGGCCCGGCAGCAGTTCGCCGGCCGGGGAGTGGTTGAGGTCGACCACCACCTTGGGCGCCGCCGCGCGCAGCGCCGCCCCATCGAGGGCGCGCAGGTACCCTTCCCGGTAATAGTCGTAGATGCGGGGAAGTTCGGAAATGCCTCCGGGCTCGGAGAAGTGGACGCGACGGAAGTTCTCCTTGTAGTAGACGCGCTCGATCCCCTTGGCCGACGCCGAGGAGACCTCGATCCCCTCGGCGTCGAAGAAGATGATTTCGGTAGCCGCCGGGTCCTCGGGCGACTGGCGGAAATGAACCCCGCCGACCTCGCCGAAGGTGGTCAGCTTGTAGCGCAGCACCGGCAGGGAGACCATCTTGATGTCGCGCACGTTGATGCCGGCCGACAGCAGGCCGCCGAGGAAGGAGCGCTTGAGCATGCGCGAAGCGCGGATGGCGTCACGGCCGGCGAGGATGAAGGAGTCCTTGGGCAGGGTGGAGCCGTAGGCCGCTCCCAGTTTGGCCGAGAACTCGGGGGTCAGCTCGACGTTGGTCAGGCCGCGCACCACCGCGCCTTCGAACAGGGTCTTACGCCACTTCTCGCCCCAGATCAGGTTTGTGGTGACGATCGCCCCCCCCTCGATCACCTTGAGCGGCCAGACCTTGACGTCCTTCTTAAGATACGCCTCGTCGCCGATGGTCGTCTCGTCGCCGACGATCACTCCCTCTTCGATGACCACCCCCTGGCCGACCCGCACGTTGTGACACAGCCCCGCCCCCTGGATGCGGCATCCCTTCTTCAGGTAGACGTTGTCCCAGAGGACGACATCCTCGAGCTCGCAGCCGTCCTCGATGACGCAGTTGCGGCCGACCACGGTGTTCTTCAGGCGGGCGCGGCCCAGCACCTGCGTGTTGTCGCCGAGAACCACCATTCCTTCGAGCAGCGAGAGGTCCTTGCGGCCGACCAGCACGTCTTCCCCCAGGTAGATGTCGGGACGGCCTTCGGCGGTGCGCTCGTCGATCAGCACCCTGACCTGGTGGCGGGTGATGTCGCGGCAGGCTTCGAGGTAGGCATCGGTGTTGCCGATGTCGGCCCAGTAGCCGGAGAGCTGGCAGCCGAAGAGGGGGGCATCGGCGGCGAGCATCTGCGGGAAGACGTCCTTCGACCAGTCGCGGTTCTCCCCCGTCGGGATCATTTCCAGGACCTCCGGCTCGAGGACGTAGATGCCGGTATTGATGGTGTCGGAGAAGACCTCGCCCCAGCCCGGCTTTTCCAGAAACTTGGTGATGCGGCCATCCTTGTCGGTGATGACGACGCCGAACTGGAGGGGGTCCTTGACGGAGGTCAGGGTAATGGTGGCCTTCGCTCCCTTCTCCTCATGAAACCTGAGGACCTGCGAGAGGTCGAAGTCGGTCAGCAGGTCGCCGCTGATGATGAGGAACCGCTCGTCCAGGAACTTGGCCGCCGCCTTGACCGCCCCGGCGGTGCCGAAGTCTTCCAGCGGCGTGACGTAGGTGATGTGGACGCCGAACTCGCTGCCGTCGCCGAAGAAGTTCTTGATCACCATCGGCTGGTGGTAGAGCAGCAGGATCAGCTCGTTGATGCCGTGCTTTTTCAGCAGGTCGATGATGTGCAGCATGATCGGCCGGTTGATCAGCGGGATCATCGGTTTGGGCAGGTTGATGGTCAAAGGCTGGATGCGGGTGCCGAAGCCTCCCGCCATGATGACGGCTTTCATGCAGCGGAACCTCCTTGAAAGGCTGAAAAGCGGAATTCAGAATACGGAAACCCGAAGCCAGAATCCAGAATCCGGAATTCAGAATACAGAATTCTGAAGAAAAGCTTTTCGTTCTGAATTCCGAATTCTGACTCCTGAATTCCGGTTTACTTTTTGC
>DATBML010000088.1:0-5629 GCA_036554885.1 Desulfuromonadales bacterium | reverse complement strand
GGCGCATCATCCTCACCGCATCCGGCGGCCCGTTCCTGCGACGACCGGTGGCGGAGCTCGAGCGCGTGACGCGCGCCGAAGCCCTCAAGCACCCGACCTGGAAGATGGGCGACAAGATCACGATCGACTCGGCGACGCTGATGAACAAGGGGCTGGAGGTGATTGAAGCACGCTGGCTCTTCGACCTGCCCGCCGAGAAGATTGCCGTTCATATCCATCCGCAGAGCATCGTTCATTCGATGGTCGAGTACGTGGATGGTTCCGTCATTGCTCAACTCGGCATTCCCGACATGAAAACGCCGATCGCCTATGCCTTGTCCTATCCCGAGCGCCTGCCGCTCAACCTGCCGCCGCTTGACCTCTGCGCGCTCGGTTCCCTGACTTTCACAAAACCGGATATGGAGCGTTTTGCCTGCCTGGCTCTGGCCTATGACGCGCTACGCGAAGGGGGGACGGCGCCTGCTGTTCTCAATGCGGCCAATGAGGTGGCAGTCGAGGCCTTTCTGCAAGGTGAAATAGCCTTTCTTGCCATCCCTGCGGTCATTCGCGCCACGCTGGAATCCCATCGCACTGAGCCTTTGACTCATCTGGACGAGGCGATTCGGGCTGACCGCTGGGCTCGCAGTGAGGCCCGCAGGATCATCGACTCCACCACCTGACCGGAGGTTGCATGCTCACTCTGATTGCTGGCATCGTCATGCTCGGCATCCTTGTCTTTGTTCACGAACTCGGCCACTTCTGCGTGGCCAAGCTGGCCGGCGTCAAGGTCCTCAAATTCTCGCTCGGCTTCGGTCCCCGCCTGGTTTCCCGGCAGTGGGGCGAGACCGAATACATGATCTGCGCGGTTCCTCTCGGCGGCTATGTGCAGATGCTCGGCGAGGGCAGCGGAGAAGAAGGCGAGGCTGGAGAACTCAGCCCCGAGGAGCGCCAGCGCTCTTTCGCCGACAAGCCTGTTCTGCAGCGCACAGCCATTGTTGCAGCCGGACCGCTGATGAACCTGCTGCTGCCTTTCCTTATACTTCCTGTCGCCTATATGGTGGGAGTCCATCTTCCCGCCTTTCTGGAGCGCCCTGCCTGCATCGGTTATGTGGCGGCCGATTCGGAGGGGGCTGCAGCCGGTTTCCTGGCAGGCGATTGTATCGTGGCGATCAATGACGAAAAGGTGGATACCTGGACCGACACCAGTCGGACGCTGATCTCGCATGCCGGTTCACCGCTTGTGTTCACGCTCTCCAGGGGAGAAACGACGACCAGTGTTACCCTGACGCCCGAAAACGGCGGACTGGAAGGTCTGCAGTCACTCGGGCTGCTGCCCATACAGGAGGCGCTGGTCGGGGCGACGTCGCCGGGGATGCCGGCTGCAGCGGCCGGCATGCAGGCGGGGGACCGTATTGTGGCGATCAATGAGTCACCGGTTACCTCCTGGTACGATCTGAAGAAGATCATTCAGGCCTCCGGAGGCAGCCCGCAGACCTTCACCGTCGAGCGGGACGGCCAGGTTCTGCACCTTTCCATCAAGCCGGTTCGCCAGGAGACGGATGGTGACGACTTTTTCGTCGGTATCGTTCCTCATCAGGAGAGTGTATTCAAACGGTTCGGTCTGCTTGAGGCGGTGCGTGCAGGAGCCGACCGGACCATGGAACTGGTCGAACTGACTCTTGTATTCATTCAGAAATTATTCGCCGGCCATGTTTCCACCAAGAACATCGGCGGACCCATCACCGTGGTCCAGATCGCCGGACAGGCGGCCCAGACCGACCTTGCCAGCATCCTCTCCATCCTGGCTTTCCTCAGTATCCAGTTGGGGATTCTCAACCTCTTTCCCATCCCGATTCTCGATGGCGGGCACCTTTTCTTCAATCTTTTCGAAATCGTTCTGCGGCGGCCCCTCTCTTTGCGCGTTCGGGAGATCGCCCAGCAAGTCGGTCTGGTCCTTCTGATCCTGCTGATGCTGCTGGCCTTCTATAACGATATTGTCCGGATTTTTATCGGGGGTCAGTGATGGGCGAACTCCTGCTTACCGTCGATACCTCAACCACCGCCGGAAGCGTTGCCGTCAGCCGGGGAGAAACACTGCTCGGCGAAATCCTTCTCAACGTCAAAAGCACCCACACCGACCGGCTGCTGTTAACGCTGAGACAGTTGCTGAGCGATACAGGTCTGCAACTGACGGATCTCGATGCTCTTGCCGTTGTGCTGGGACCGGGCTCCTTTACCGGCCTGCGGGTCGGCGTGGCGACCGTCAAGGGACTTGCTCTGGCCATGGGCAAACCGGTTCTGGGGGTATCGACGCTGCAGACTCTGGCGATGCAGGTCCCCTTTCCCCGGCACCCCCTCTGTGTTTTGCTCGATGCCAGGAAAAACGAAGTCTATGTCGGTCTTTATCGCTGGGAGGGGGGACGGCCGGTTCCGATTCGTCCGGAGATGGTCATTGCTCCGGAGCAGCTGCTGGAGGCCCTCGAGGGGGAGACGCTTTTTACCGGTGACGGTTCTGTCGCCTATCGCACCCTTATCTCCCGCCGTATTGGTTCCCGGGCGCACTTTGTTCCCTGGTCGCTGCATCCGCCCCGTGCCTCTGGCGCTGCTGTTCTGGCATTGGCCGCCCTGCGCGAAGGGGGGACGATTCCCCTGGCGCAGCTTGCACCCCGCTACATCCGCCTCTCCGAGGCCGAGATCATGTGGGCCCGGCGCAGCGCCGAAGACACGATAGAAGGTTGACAAGATTTCGGCCATTCGCTATCTTGAAATGGCCTTTTGCTCCTAGTTAACCCTTTGCCGGGAGGTCACGATGGAGGACTACGATCGGACGTTGATTGAACAACAGTTTGACGCTAATCCACGGTTTCGCCTTCTCTACGAGGAACATCTGCTTCTGGAGAAGGAACTGAACAACCTGAACCAGAAGACCTTCCTGACTCCCGAAGAGGAGGTGGAAAAGAAAAAGGTGCAAAAACTGAAACTTGCCGGCAAGGATGAGATGGAGCGCATCCTGAAAAACTGCCGGCAGTAAGCTTGAGGGAATCGTAATCAGCTAAGGGTTCGGCCAGTGGTCTGAGCCCTTTCCTGTCAGATACAGAATTTGCATATCTGAAGCCTGAATTTGCCGGGCGAAATGCTCGGGCGAGGGGGGTCGTGCGACCCCTGTCCTATTATTTACCGTCGGCACGAAATCATTCAAAGGAACTGAAGAAATCGATGACAGTCAAACGCAGCGACGCGATCACTAAGGGTTTTGAACGCGCTCCTCAGCGCGCTCTGCTGATGGGGACCGGGGTCCCGCGCGAACAGATGGACCGCCCCTTCATTGGCATCGCCACCTCCTTCACCGATCTCATCCCCGGTCATATCGGTATGCGTGACCTGGAGCGGTTCATCGAAAAGGGGGTCCACAGCGGCGGCGGGTATTCCTTCTTCTTCGGCATCCCGGGGGTTTGCGACGGCATCGCCATGGGACACAAGGGAATGCACTACTCACTGCCCACCCGTGAACTGATTGCCGACATGGTCGAATCCGTTGCCGAGGCCCATCGTCTCGATGGTCTGGTGCTGCTGACCAACTGTGACAAGATCACCCCCGGTATGCTGATGGCTGCCGCCCGGCTCGACATCCCCTGCCTGGTGGTCACGGCCGGACCGATGCTGGCTGGTCGCGGTCCCGAGGGAAGGCGCTTCTCTTTCGTTACCGATACGTTCGAAGCGATGGCCCGTTACAAGGCCGGCGTCATCGATGCCCAGGAATTGCTGGTTTGTGAGGACCAGGCCTGCCCGACTGCCGGTTCCTGCCAGGGACTCTTTACCGCCAACACCATGGCCATACTCACCGAAACCCTTGGCATGAGCCTGGTGCGTTGTGGTACCGCCCTGGCGGTTTCCTCATTGAAACGCCGCATTGCCTTTGCCTCCGGAGAACGTATTGTGCAACTGGTGCGTGACAATATCACGCCCAGGCAAATCATGACCCGGGCGGCCTTTGAAAACGCCATCCGTGTCGACTTGGCCCTGGGCGGTTCGAGCAACACTGTCCTGCACCTGCTGGCGATCGCCCGGGAAGCCGGGGTGGAACTGCCGCTCGAAACCTTCGACGAACTCGGCCGAACAACTCCCCAGCTTGCCTCGATGAATCCCGGGGGCAAGCATTTCATGGAGGATCTCGACGCTGCCGGCGGCGTGGCTGCCGTCCTTTATCAGTTGCGTGACCGCATTGCGGACAATCCCACCCTGACCGGGCCGACGGTCAAACAGATTATCGACAGCGTTGCCCGGGTCGACGAGGAAGTTGTCCATCCGATGAGCGACCCGGTCCGCCCTGAAGGAGGGATCGCCATTCTGCACGGGAACCTGGCGCCCGATGGTGCAGTCGTAAAGCAATCGGGTGTTTCGGAAAAGATGATGCGTTTCGAGGGCCGTGCCCGCTGCTTCGATTCCGAGGAGGGTGCCATGGAAGCCCTCATGGGCGGCAAAATAGTTCCCGGCGAGGTGGTGGTCATCCGCTACGAGGGCCCCAAGGGGGGACCCGGCATGCGCGAGATGCTGGCGCCGACCGCTACCCTGATGGGGCTGGGGCTCGGCGAGAGTGTCGCACTGATCACCGACGGCCGTTTTTCAGGGGGAACTCGCGGCCCCTGCATCGGTCACATCTCGCCCGAGGCGGCCGAAGGCGGTCCTATAGCGCTGGTCGAGGAAGGGGATCTTATCCTTCTCGATATTCCGAACCGTCGTCTGCAACTGCAGGTCGATGAGCAGACGCTGACCGAACGGCGCAGCCGCTGGCAGGCGCCGCCGGCCAAGATCAAAACCGGTTGGCTTGCCCGCTATGCCAAGGTCGTGACGTCGGCCAATACCGGTGCAGTTTGTAAAGCTTAATTCTCGGCAAATGGCAATTGGCTGAAGGCCAGGGGATTGCCCTTTGCCTTTAGCTTTATGCCTTTTGCCTGATTTTTCCGGAGGAGAGATGCAATGAAAAAAACCGGATCACAGATCCTTTTGGAATGCCTGCAGCTCGAAGGGGTGGACACCATCTTTGGCTACCCCGGGGGAACAGTCATCAACATTTACAATGACTTGATGGACTATCCGATCAAGCATATCCTGACGCGGCACGAACAGGCGGCGGTACACGCCGCCGATGGCTATGCCCGGGCGACGGGCAAGGTCGGCGTGGCCATTGCCACCAGCGGGCCCGGCGCGACCAACACCGTCACCGGCATTGCCACCGCCTACATGGACTCGATCCCCATGGTGATCATTACCGGCCAGGTCCCCACCCCCCTGATCGGCAACGACGCCTTTCAGGAGGCGGACATCATCGGCATCACCCGGCCGATCACCAAGCACAATTACCTGGTCAAGGATGTCAAGGATCTCGCCCGGATCATCAAACAGGCCTTCTACATCGCCCGGACCGGCCGACCGGGACCGGTGCTGGTCGACCTGCCCAAGGATGTACAGCTCGCCTCCACCAAATTCGTCTATCCCGATACGGTGGAGATTCGCGGCTACAAGCCGACCTACAGTGGCAACGTGCGGCAGGTGGAAAAGGCGGTCAAGATGATCCTGGCGGCGAAGAAGCCGGTGCTCTACGTCGGCGGCGGGGCGACGCTCTCCGACGCCAGCGGCGACCTGCTGCACT
>DATBML010000318.1:0-7228 GCA_036554885.1 Desulfuromonadales bacterium | reverse complement strand
ATCATATTGGAAGAGACCTTCGAGCGCTCCGCAAGCTCCTGGATGGTCCTATCGCTCTTGAGTCGAATCGCTTTGAGCTTTTTACCCACAATTTTTTTTATCTTCATCTGACTGCTCCTGCGAATACTTTATTTCCTGGGCCTGCTATAATACCAACGATCGGCGGAAAATCTCACTGCGCTACATTGGGCGCCGGGGATACAACCCACATGACGACCGTCTGACCGTCGTGCAGGTTAGTCCAGCGGTGTGGCAGCGAAGCCTTGAACGTCAGAGAATCCCCCTCATCGAGAAGATAACGCGCGCCCTCAATGACGAACTCCAACCGGCCGCGCAGAACCAGCGCGAACTCCTCCCCGGTATGTACCATCCCCCCCTCGCCGCTGCTGCATCCTTCCTCGAGCGTGTCGTAAAATACGGCAAAACTCGGATCCCGAATACCCTGGGTCAGGCTGGTGATCTGGTGCTTGTCCTCGAAGAAAAAGATCGGCTCCCCTTGACCTTTGCGGGTATGGATTACCGTAGAACCCCTTTCCGCCTCCTCGACGAAATAGTTGATGCTCATGCCGAATGAATCGGCGAGTTTCATTAGGATTTCCACTGAAGGGATAGTCAATCCCCTCTCGATGCGGGAGATCATGTTGGAGGAAACCTTCGATCTCTCCGCCAACTCCTGTATGGTCATGTCATTTTTAAGCCGGGTCGTCTTGAGCTTCTTGCCGATAAGCTTTTTAACCATATTCCACCTGCCTTTAGTGTAAATAAAATAGCGTTTTAGCACCAACGGAGACCTCTGTCAATAACATATGAGAATTCCCCCTCCAGAAATGGTAATTCCCAAGCCCAGTTGTCAACTCAATACTAACTATGGGTTGACAACTGGAGGCGATTCCCTATAATCGACGGCCAAAGCGTGAAATTTCTGGACAACGAGGGAGTATTATAAAATATGGAACAGATGGCGTATGAATTGACCAGGCGTGTACTGGCCGGCAGCTGCCCCAGTGTCGAAGAGGCCATGGCCATACTCGGCGCCAGCGGAGCGAATTTGACTCTTCTCCTCGCGGGCGCTCACCGTATCAGAGAGCGGGCCTTTGGCAACCGCATTGAACTCTGCTCGATCATCAACGCAAAGTCGGGCCGCTGTGCGGAGAATTGTGCGTTTTGTGCCCAGTCCGCTCACCACCGGACCTCCGCACCCACTTATCCCCTCAAGACCAGGGAGGAAATCGTCCAGGGCGCACGGCAGGCTCAAGCCGAGGGGTCACATTGCTACGGCATCGTCACCAGCGGCACCCGGGTGCGTGAAGGTGAAGAGTTCGAGAGAATTCTCGCCGCCATTCGCGAGATTCGCGTTACCACCACCATCGAACCGTCCGCTTCGTTGGGTCTTCTTGACGAGCAGACGGCACGCGCACTGGCCGAAGCGGGGTGCGTCACTTACCATCACAACCTTGAAACCGCCCGCTCCTTTTTCCCCAACATCTGCACCACCCACGACTATGAAGAAGATGTGCGTACTGTGCGCCTGGCCAAGGCCGCGGGGATGAAGGTCTGCTGCGGTGGTATCTTCGGGCTGGGCGAGTCGCTGGAGCAGAGGGTCGAACTTGCCTTCACACTCCGCGAACTGGAGGTCGATTCGGTCCCGCTCAACTTCCTCAATCCGATAGCCGGCACGCCGCTTGAGGACACAAAGGATTTGACGCCGCTGGATTGCCTGCGGATCATCGCCCTCTTCCGTTACCTGCTGCCCGAGCGGCGAATCAGCGTCTGCGGCGGCCGGGAACCTAATCTGCGCGACTTCCAGTCGTGGATCTTCATGGCCGGCGCCAGTGGCACCATGGTGGGAAACTACCTGACCACTTCGGGTCGTGACCGGGAAACCGACCTGCAGATGTTCCGCGATGCCGAGGTGGAAGTCCATGCCTGCTGATGCACTCCGCGGTGTATTTGTCACCGGCACCGACACCGGAGTCGGCAAGACCCTGGTTGCTGCGGCACTGGCGCGCCACCTGCGCAGTCGCAACCTGTCCATAGGGGTGATGAAGCCGGTCGAAACCGGCGTCAACAATCCCGGTCGACTTGGGACAGATGCCGCCCTGTTGCAATGGGCCGCCGGCTGCACAGATGACCCGGAAATGATTGCCCCCTATCGTCTGCGGGCTCCGCTGGCGCCGTCCCTTGCGGCCGAAGTAGAATCCGTCAGGGTCGATCTGGCACACATAGTCGAGACGACCAGATCTCTTAGCGCCCGGTACGATTTTACGATCGTTGAGGGCGCCGGTGGCCTGATGGTTCCCCTGGCCGGCGGGCAGCTGATTGCTGACCTGGTTTTACAGCTCGGCCTCCCCCTGCTGGTGGTTTGCCGGCCCGGTCTGGGCACCATCAACCACACCCTGCTCACCGTCCTTGCCGCCCGTACGATGGGCATTCCCCTGGCAGGCTTCATCATCAACGGCATGCCGCAGCAGCCCGATGCTGCCGAAGCCCAGGCTCCCCACACCCTGGCTTCCCTTGCTTCCGCCGATCTGCTCGGGGTGTTGCCCAGGGTAGAGGGTGATGAACGGGAGAAGATCGGTGTCCTGACCCAAGCCATCGCCGGCCTGCCCACCCTCCCCTGGCTGCATACGGCGCTCGGAATCTGATCTCGAAAAACTCTTAACGTTTTCAAGACAACCTATGGATAAATCGGATATTCTACGTCTTGACCGTGACCATGTCTGGCACCCCTGCACCCAGCAGAAGGACCACGAATCCCTGCCGCCCATCCCGATTGCCCGCGGCGAAGGTGTATATCTGGTCGACGTGGACGGCAACCGCTATATCGACGGCGTCTCTTCATGGTGGGTCAATCTCTTCGGCCACAATCATCCGCGACTCAACCGGGCGCTGGCCGACCAGGCCGGTCGCATTGCGCACCACATTTTTGCCGGCTTCACCCATGAGCCCGCTGTCGAACTGGCGCGCCGCCTCTGCCGGCTGACTCCGCCGGGACTGAACAAGGTCTTCTTTGCCGACAACGGTTCAGCCGCGGTGGAAGTCGCCCTGAAAATGAGCTTCCAGTTCTGGCAACAGACGGGCAAACCGCAGAAGAGTCGCTTTGTCTCGATCACCGACGCCTACCATGGGGAAACTCTTGGCGCACTTTCGGTCGGCGGCTGTGATCTCTACCGCGAAATCTATCGGCCTATCCTGCTCGAAGGGTTCCAGGTTCAGGGTCCCGATTGTTATCGCTGCCCTTACGGCCTGCACCGTGACCAATGCAATGCCGATTGCTTCGAGCACCTCGAGCGCCAGGTGACTGCGGCACAGGAGCAGATCGCGGCAATCATCATCGAACCGCTGATTCAAGGGGCCGCCGGTATGCGCATCTACCCGCCCGTCTACCTGAAGAAACTGCGGGCACTCTGCAACACCTGTTCCGTCCATTACATTGCCGACGAAATCGCCGTCGGCTTCGGCCGCACCGGGCGCATGTTCGCCAACGATCATGCCGGCGTCAGTCCCGATCTTCTCTGTCTTTCAAAAGGCATTACCGGCGGCTACCTGCCCCTCTCCGTGACCTTGGCCACCGACGCCATATACGATGCCTTTTACGACGACTATGCGGCACAGAAGGCGTTTCTCCATTCCCACTCGTATACCGGCAACCCGCTCGCCTGCGCCCTGGCGGTAGAGGTATTGAAAATTTTCGAAGAAGAGGATGTCATTGCCGGACTACACCCAAAGATGGCTCTTCTGCAAAAGCAGGCTTCACGTTTTGAATCTCTGAATCATGTCGGGGAGTTTCGCCGCTGCGGCATGGTGGCGGCCATCGAGATGGTTCAGGACAGGGTGACCAGAAGCCCCTTCCCCTGGCAGCAGCGACGCGGGCAGGAGGTCTATCGTCAGGCACTCGCCCGGGGCGCCCTGCTCCGTCCGCTGGGGAATGTCATCTACTTCATGCCGCCCCTGACCATTGGCGAGGACGAATTGAAGACGCTGCTCGATATCGCGTATGAGTCGATTGCTGTGGTCACTGCCGTCCCCTGAACACCCTACCGGTCCCGATTGTACCCGAAGGAAGTGTATTTCTGCCAAGAGGCCCGATTCACTGGCCAAGGTCCGACAGGGTAGCTTATAATGCCAGCACAACCTCTGCATGGGACTCTCGCGTGATTCGCATTAGTACGATCACCTTTCTTCTCATATCCCTTTTCGTATTGGGGCTGCTGCCGGCAGCAGCAGGAATCGTATCGGCGGCTGAAACCCACACCGAATTCAATGTTCGAAAGGACATTGAAAAAAAAGGGAACATCTTCGATCTTGTCTTCGGCTCTCCGCCTCCCCTGGCGACCCAGAGAGGGATTCTGCTGATCGATTCCTTCTTCGACAAAAACGAGAACGGCAGGCGAGACACCGGGGAGGACGGTCTCAACCAGGAAATCTTCTGCCTTGTCGACAACATCGAATATTCCGTACCGGCCTTCATTCCCGGGCTCGCCTACCGGGGCAGCTATAAGGTCCTCTGCGCCGGCGAACGCTACGAGCCTGCCATCACGAAAGAGGACTTCTTCATCGAACGGCGCGGTCAGATTGTCAGGGTCGACATTCCCTGTCGGAAAGCTGGTGGAGAAGCCGCCCTGCTGAAGCCGAAGCATTGACAACGTTCCAGACCGGAGCCAGTACGGCTGCAGGTGCTGAGTGAGCCAAGGCCAACAAGCTTTCTCCTTGACATCAGCCGTCGGGATGGATAAGTTTAATTTAACTATCAAGGACTTGGCCCGGGGAGGGCAAGCGCGATGAACGCCAAGATGGGTCAACAGCTGACGCTTTTGGGACTGGGGGCGATGGCCTTTTACGGCATCATGCTGAGCACCGGCAATCTATCCATTGAAGTGATGCCCCAATTTCTGGTTTCGGCCGTCATCTTTCTGACCTCCGGTCGCATCATGCGAACGGCGGCAAAAAACCTTGGCGACAGCGAAGCCGAGCAAAACGAGCGGTTAAAGGGCCCCGAAGCCGATTGGCCCTGGCTGACGGCTCTGTTGAACTGGACGGCGGCCATGCTCGTCATCGGTATCATGGCCATAATCCTGATGAAGCCGGCCGGAGTTTCCCTTCTCGAAGCGATCAGTCACACCTTTACCCCGGCTCATTTCTCTGCCGAATTCGTCCCCTGAGCTCACCATTTTCATCAACCAAAAGGCCGCACCCCTAAGGGAATGCGGCCTTTTTTGTTTGCTGTGGCAGTATAAAGCGTAAGTGTTGGCCAGGTATTTAACCCTATCGGCCATGGAGACAGGGTTCTGTGGGGCTCAAATCTCAAAGTACCCGGTATTCTCATCTGCCTCTGTGGCAAAGATTCGGGTTTTTAGCTGGTTCAGCCTGTCCTTGAAAAAAATGCCCCGCCGGGAGGCGGGGCAGGCAGGATTACAGTTGGAAGGCAAGAAATCAGTCGACTTTCTGCAGCACCAGGTCCTCTTCCTCGTAGGTCGCCGGCACGGCGGCTTCCTTGGCCACGGCAACCTTGGCCTGCCGCAGGGAGAGGCTGAGCATGGCGCCGACCAGCAGCAGCACACCGGCCGAGGCAAAGGAGACGGTGAAGCTGCCGAACTTGGCGTTGAGGGCCTGGGATACTTTGACCAGGACGAAGGCACCGATCCCCCAGGCGGTGAAGAGCACGCCGTAATTCATCCCGTAATTTTTTGTCCCCCAGAAATCCTTGGCGAACGAGGGGAAGAGGGAGAGGTTCGAGCCGTAGTTGAAGCCGATGAAGGTCGCCAGCAGTGTAACTACGATGGCGTTGGCATCGGTGCTGCCGACCACCGGGATGGCGGCGAACATCAGGCAGGACTGGAAAACCATCATGGCCAGCAGGGTATTGGCGCGTCCGATCTTGTCGGAGAGGGTGCCGGCAATGATTCTGCCGCCGGCGTTGCCAATCGCCATGACCGCGACGGCGATGAAGGCATACTCGCCCATGCTCTTCTTGGCGATGCCGGCGACGCTGCCGATGACCATGAGACCGGCGCCGGCACCGATGAAGAAGGTGACCCAGAGGGTGTAGAGGCGGCCGTCGCGCAGCACCTCACGCGGGGTCTTGTCGATGGCAGTGGGTTTCTTGGCAGCGGCAGCGGAGGCAGCGCCGGCAGGAACGAAACCGGCCGGCGGGTTGGTCACCAGCAGGGCCATGCCGCAGACGATGGTAATGAAGGCAATGCCAAGAATGAACATGGTGTCGTGCAGGCCGTAGGCACCCAGCAGATACTTGCAGGTCGGTGCCAGATAGACCGGAGCGATACCGAAGCCGGAGACGACTATGCCGGCGATCAGTCCGGTCTTGGCCGGGGGAAACCACTTGAGCGCCGGCGGCGTGGCGGCCGAGTAACCGAAGCCGAAGCCGAGCCCGGACAGGACACCGAAGCCGAGGACCCAGCCCCAGTAGCTGGAGGTCTGGGAGCAGACGATGAATCCCGCGCCGACCAGCAGGCCGCCGATGATGGCGGTGATGCGTGGGCCGATCTTGTCCTGGGCCTTGCCGCCGAGAATCATCGAGACTGCGAAGGCGAGACAGGCCACGGCGTAGGGGTCGCCGGAGCCGCGAAAGAGCTTGTCGATATCACCCTTGAGCATGCTGTAAGCGTAGAGAATACCGAGGGCCAGGTTGATGCCGGTACCGGCCAGGACCACTGTCCATCCTTTGCTCAGCGCGTTTTCATGTTTCATTTTAGCCTCCTTGATGGGGAAAGGGTTTTGGTCGAATCCGGCGGAAACGAAGCGTACATGAAATGGCAAGGGCCACTTTGCCTTGAACGGATGAATAAGCGGTTTGCCATTTACAGCTCCCGCAAAAAGCGGCAGGCTCGCCTGCGGCGACGCCATATCTTCCGGATCGGCAGAATAAGGTAGTACCTCATGAGGGAAGCGAACGACCAATTCCTGATACTTGGAGCATTCTGCATGGCGACAGTTGCAATAGGTCACCATCACCTTGACATCATGAGGTGAGATGTATCCGCACCCCACATCGCAGTAATCATCGCCTTTGCGAAAATACGGGCAGACCTTTTTTTTCTGCATGGTAGCCCCTTCGACGGTTTTGCAGTTCACGCCTTTGCAAACATCTTGTATACGTATTGAGCAACCGCCATACCAATGTTTTAAATATTTCAAAAATTAAAATAAACATCTGCAATTTCAACCAGATAAACGTTTTTAACAAAGACAGGGAGCGCCTGCCGCTTTT
>DATBML010000276.1:0-7913 GCA_036554885.1 Desulfuromonadales bacterium | reverse complement strand
CCCGTCGCCGGCACCGAGGCCTTCGCCACCGTCAAGGAAAAGATGGAGAAAGAGAAACCGGTGGTGATGAAGCGCCAGATGGACCTGCTCGCCGAGCGCTACGACCTTGGCAACAAGGCCGCGCCGGGAGTGGCCATGGCGCGCGGCAAGCTGGTGCAGGAGGGGGTGCGGGTCAAGCTCCCCGCCGGCGTGACCTGGCAGCAACTGGCGGCCATGAGCCCGGCGGAGATCCGCGACAAGGGGCTCTTCCCCAAGGGATTCCTGCCCCTGCCCCACCCCAATCACCCCGAGGGGGGGATGCTCTTTCCCAAGGTCCACATCGACGAGATCAAGAAGCAGACCGGCCGCGACCTCGCCCGCTTCGACCTCGACTTCGACCTGCCCGACCACTTTCTGGCCGAGTTTCCGCCGCCGATCTTCCTGACCACCCGCCCCGACCTCGGCGACGTCTCGCAGGGCAAGCTGGTGACCACCCAGAATTATTACCAGCTGTTCAACGGCATTCTCAACCCCAAACAGCTCGAAGGGTTGCGACTGCTGGTCACCCCCTTCCCACAACAGCAGTTCAACGCCACTGACGACCGCCGCTCGGCCGAGCCAAGCCTGGGAGTGACCTGCTTCGATTGTCACGTCAATGGTCACACCAACGGCGCCACCCACCTGGTAGGTGACATCCGGCCCCAAGAGTTGCGCCACCGTCTCGACACGCCGCCGCTGCGCGGAGTCAACATCCAACGCCTGTTCGGGTCCCAGCGGGCGCTCAAGAGCGTGGAGGATTTCACCGAGTTCGAACAGCGTGCCGCCTACTTCGACGGCGATCCGGTAATCGCCACCAAAAAGGGGGTGAACATCCTGGAACGCGGCAGCCAGGTCCACTTCATGGGCGAATTCCAGAACCTGCTCGATTTTCCGCCGGCGCCCAAACTCGACGTCTTCGGCAAGCTCGATCCGGCCAAGGCCACCCCGGCCGAACTGCGCGGCCAGGAGGTATTTTTCGGGAAATCTCGCTGTGCCGAGTGCCACCCGGCCCCGTACTATACTGACAACCAGATGCATAACCTCAAGGCCGAGCGTTTTTACAAACCGCAGATGGTCAATGGCCGGTTGGCCAGTGCTGACGGCCCGATCAAGACCTTCCCCCTGCGCGGCATCAAGGAGTCCCCTCCCTACCTGCATGACGGCCGCCTGCTGACGCTGGCTGACACCGTCGAGTTCTTCAACCTGGTGACCGGCGTCGTGCTCACCGACCAAGAGAAGGCGGATCTGGTCGCCTTCATGCTGGCACTTTAGACTCGAAGGGGGCGACCTGCGGGCACCCCCTTTCTTGAGGAGCTGACATGTTTCAAGGGCGCAAATGGCAAACGCAATCATTGGGAGTCTTGCTGTTGTTGGTTCTGCTGACACCGACCTCGGTCTGGGCGGCGCGTGAAAGGTCCGAAATGAGCAAACGGGTGGGGGACCGGGCGCCGATCTTTTCGGTCCCCACCTCGCAGGGCACCCTGGTCGACTATGACCGCGACTATTACGGCAAGCACCATCTGGTTCTTACCTTCGTTCCGGCTGCCTTCACCCCGGTCTGAACGGGGGAGATGGAGGGTCATCAGAGGAATCTCTACCTCTATGAACGCCTCAACGCCCGCGTGGCGGGCGTCAGCCGCGATCAGGTCGACACGCTGAAATACTGGGCCGAGGATCTGGGTCTGAGCTTTCCGGTCTTCTCCAATTCCATCGGCCATATCGGCATCTGGTTCGAGACACTCGAAGCCGGCTACCCGATGTTCTCGCGCAAGACGGTCATCATCGACAAATGGGGTGTCATCCGCTACATGCAGGCGGGCCATCCCGATTACCGGGCCATTCTCACCCTGCTGAAGCAGTTGCATGAAGAGGAGGCGACGCGATGAAACGGGCCATGTGGGAAAGCCGCACACCAGGGCTTCTAACCGCCCTGTACATCGCCCTTTTGCTCTCGGCCTGCGCTCCGATGACCAGCAAGGTCGTCGATCCGCTGGTGCAGTTGCAGCAGCCGGATGGCTCCGTCGTTTGGCAAAAGGAATACCGGTTCGTGCCGCCGCCCGCCCCCTGGCAGTTGATCGACCTGGACGAGGACGACTACTCGATCGCCTTCATGAAAATTTGCACCGATGGCTATCCCTGCCAGAGCACTCTCGCCTACGCCGAGGAGCCTTTCGGTTATTCCCGCGACTTCGAGGAGCGGCAGGCAGAGTTCTTCAAACGCTTTCTCTGGGCAAGCCGGGTCAATTTCGCGACACCCGAGCTGCGCAAGGTAAAGATCATGGGCCAGGACGGGCTTGAAGCGATCACGGTCGGCATCGAGCCGGTCCTCAAGCATAAGGTCCGGTGCAAGATCCTCTTTTTCCGCCGTGGCGAGCGGGTGGTCGCCTTCTATTACACCCAGTGGCGGGACGAGGGAAAATCTTTCGATACGGCAGACGAAACTGATTTTGATCGATTTGCCGAATCTTTCAGCTTTCTGCTGCCTTCCTTTTACGAGCGGCTTTTTTCACAATCCCCCTGAAGCGGGGAAAATTCAAACAGGAGGAATGGATCATGCGTAGATTGGCAGCAGGCGGCCTGGCGCTCTGGCTGGTTCTCACCGGCAGTGCCTGGGCTCAGGAGAGTATGGGCAAAACGGCCAGAGCCCTTTTCCAGCCGGTCCCGGATTCCGCTCCGGCCTTGGAAAACAACCCGGCGAATCCCGCCAGGGTAGAGTTGGGGAAAATGCTTTATTTCGATCCCCGTCTTTCGGCTTCCCACCTGATTTCCTGCAATACCTGTCACAATGTGGGGCTTGGCGGGGTCGACCTGCAGGAAACCTCCGTCGGGCACGGCTGGCAAAAAGGACCGAGAAATGCCCCCACCGTTCTCAATTCAGTATTCAATATCGCCCAGTTTTGGGATGGCCGGGCCAAGGACCTGGCCGAGCAGGCCAAGGGACCGGTGCAGGCATCGGTGGAAATGAGCAATTCGCCACAGCAGGTGGTCGCTACCCTCAAGAGCATGCCGGAGTATGTGGCGTTTTTTGCGAAGGCGTTTCCCGGGGAAAAGGATCCGGTGACCTTCGACAACATGGCCAAGGCGATCGAAGTATTCGAGGCGACGCTCATTACCCCGAACGCCCCGTTCGACCGTTTCCTCAAGGGAGATGAGCAGTCGCTCAGCGCCGACGAGAAGGAGGGGCTTCAACTGTTCATGAACAAGGGGTGCGGCAGTTGCCATAACGGCGTAAATTTCGGCGGAACAAGCTACTTCCCCTTTGGAGTGCGGGAAGTTCCCACCGAGGAGGTTCGGCCGATCGGGGATGTCGGCCGCTTCCAGGTGACCAACACCGCCGCCGACCGCTATGTATTCAAATCCCCGTCCCTGAGAAACATTGTCTTGACGCCGCCCTATTTCCATTCAGGCAAGATCTGGGAACTTGCGGATGCAGTGACCATCATGGGCTCGGCGCAGCTCGGCATTGCTCTGGGTCCGGCCGAGGCGGAAAAGATCACCTCATTTCTCCGCACCCTTACCGGGGATCAGCCACAGGTTGTACATCCTGTCCTGCCGCCGAACTCGAAAACCACTCCCCGTCCGATGTTGTAGACATTCCACCCATATACGAGCAAGGGGGGCGCGGATTCATCCGCCCCCCCTTCTCAGCACGCCCCAAAACCGAAAACAGGAATCACTTCAGCCCAATCCGTGCAGAAACTCCAGCAGGCAGGTATTGAACGCATTCGGCTGCTCCATGTTGGCCATATGGCCGGCTTCAGCGATCATGCACAGCCTGGCATTCGGCAGCCCTTCAGCCAGCACGCGCGAATGGTCCGGGGGAACCGCCCGGTCCGCTTCGGCGCCGATTACCAGAGCCGGCAGATCGAAGGATGACAGCAGGTCG
This sequence comes from Desulfuromonadales bacterium, assembly GCA_036554885.1. Lineage (GTDB taxonomy): Bacteria > Desulfobacterota > Desulfuromonadia > Desulfuromonadales > DASPGW01 > DASPGW01. The sequence goes on along the minus strand of DATBML010000276.1, from coordinate 4,009 downwards.
AGGTAATCCCTCCGGTCGCGCATTGCCAGCAGTCCACCAGCCAGTCCACGGGGGGAGGTGGCGATCATCCAGGTCTTCACCTCGGCCACCAGGTCGGGCCGCACGACCGGAGTGGTGCCGGCAAACAGGATTCCCTCGAAGGCATCGGTGACGGTCTGCGGTCGTCCGGCGGCAACTTCCGCCGCCAGAGATGACCGCCGCATCCGCGCCGGCTCGTCGTCGGCGGCGGCCCGGGTGACCAGGAACATCGCCGCCGCCAGCCGATGGGAGTGACGTTCAATCAGATTGAGCAGCACGTAGCCGCCCATCGACATTCCGCCGACCACCGCCCTCTCGATGCCGAGATGGGCGAACAGACTGACCACATCATCGGCGAAAACCGACATCGAATGCGGCCCGTCCGGAGCTTCGCTTTCGCCGAAACCCCGCAGGTCGGGGGTGATCACCCGGTAGCCGGCAGTTGCCAGCGCTTCCACCTGCGGCCGCCACATCTTCCGACACAGGGGAAAACCATGCAGGAGAATGACGGCCGGTCCTGAGCCAATGTCGTCGTAGGCCAGGTTAATTCCGTTGATGACTGCTCTCATGGTCCCCCTGTTTCCAACTCACAGGAAACCGAACTTCTTCATCCGGTAACGAAAGGCATCAATTCCCAGGTTAAGTTTCTTGGCCGCCTTCGACTGGTTCCCCTCCGAAATTTCAAGGGCCTGGCGGATCAACTCCCGCTCCACGTCCTCGATGTCTATCCCCTCCGGCGGCAACCGAAAGCCTGAGGAGCCGGCCCCGGCACCGCCAGTCTTCGTCACGATCTCCTGGGGCAGATGCTCGAGCAGCAGTGTCTCCTCGTTTTCAAGGATGATGGCCCGTTCGATGACATTCTTCAGTTCCCTGATGTTTCCGGGCCAGGTGTATTCGGTCAGAAACTTCTCCGCCATCCTGGAGATGCTTTTGACGTTCTTGCCAAACTCGCGATTGAAGTAATTGATGAAGTGCTCGGCCAGAGGAATGATGTCATCCTTGCGCTCCCGTAGCGGCGGCAGGTAGATGGGAATCACCTGGATGCGGTAGTAGAGGTCGTTGCGGAAAGTTTTCTCCTCCATTGCCTTGAGCAGGTCCTTGTTGGTGGCCGAGACGATGCGTACGTCGACCTGGACATCCCGGGTGCCGCCGACCCGACGGAAGGAACGTTCCTCGAGCACTCGCAGCAGCTTGGCCTGCATGCCGGGCTCCATGTCGCCGATTTCGTCGAGGAAGATGGTCCCGCCGTCGGCCATCTCGAACAGCCCCTTTTTCTGCATCTTGGCGTCGGTGAACGCCCCCTTTTCGTGCCCCATAAGCTCGCTCTCCAGAAGGGTTTCTGGAACGGCGGCGCAGTTGATGGCCATGAACGGCTTTTCGGCACGGGCACTCTCGTAATGGATGGCCTTGGCGATCAACTCCTTGCCGGTGCCGCTCTCGCCCTGGATGAGAACGGTGCTGGCGTCGCTGCGGGCGATTTTTTCGACCATGGCGAGCACATTCTGCATGTGCTTGCTCCTGCCGATGATGTTGTCGATGCCGTACTTGCGGGACTGCTCGGAGCGCAGGTGCGCCACTTCCTTTTTCAGTTCGCTGGTTTCGAGAGCCTTGCGGATGACGATGGCCAGTTCATCCAGGTTGAACGGCTTGTTGATGTAGTCGTAGGCGCCTATCCGCATCGCCTTGACCGCCGTCTCCAGGACACCAAGGGCGGTGACCATGATGACGATGATCTCTTCCTCCATCTCCTTGACCTTTTCCAGAACCTCCATTCCGCTGATGCCGGGGAGCTGGATGTCGAGGAGCATCAGGTCGGGAGTCTCTTCGCGCAGAAGCCGCAGGGCGTCCTCGCCGGTACCGGCGGTCATGACTTCATATCCCTGCTTCTTGAGGTTCTGCTCCAACGACCAGCGAATGAGATGTTCGTCGTCGACCACGAGAATCTTGTGTTTACGCACCGTTGTCCTCTTTCCCGTTCATGGGCTGCAAGCTTGCCGCCGGCAGCTCGATGGTGAATGTCGTCCCTTCGCCGAGGCGGCTTTCAACGCTGAGGGCACCGCCGTTCTGCTCGATGAGCTTCTTGCAGATCGGCAGGCCGAGCCCCGTCCCCTGGGTCTTGGTGGTGAAAAAGGGAACAAAGATCTTTTCCAGATCCCCTGGCGGGATGCCCTTGCCCGTATCGCGGATCTGAATGCGGACAAACTCCTGCCCATCAATGCGGAGCGAATCGGTCAGGATGGTCAGGGTGCCGCCTTCCTTCATTGCCTGGATAGCGTTGATGATGACGTTGAACAGAACCTGCTGAATCTGCTTCTCGTCGACACCCACCGGCGGCAGGTCGCGGGTCAGCTCCTTGACCCGGTGAATGTTGCGGGCTTCCGGGTGCTGGGAGACAAAGAAAAGGGTGTTTTTAACCAGGGCGTTGATGTCCACGTAGGAGATTTCGGGCTTGCCGGGACGCCCGAAGTAGAGAAGGTCGGTGGCCGTCTTGTCGAGACGGGCGATCTGCTCGAGGATCTGCCTGACGATCTCCTTGCGCGGGTCGTCCTCGGGGAAATCGTCGGCCAGGACCGAAATGGCACCGCTGATGCCGGCCAGCGGGTTCTTGATCTCATGGGCGATGCCGGTCGCCATTTCGCCGACGGAGGCGAGTCGGTCGGCCCGCTCCATCTGCTGGTAATGGCACTGCTCCAGCGCTTTTTTAGCCTTCTCCAGGTTGACGACCATGGAGTTGAAGCTGCGCATCAGGCTCCCTATCTCATCTTCATAGTAGGGAGAGAGGCGTACCGAAAGATCGCCGGCCTCCACCTCTTCCATCTTGACGGCCATGGTCTGGATAGGGGTGCGGACGAACCGGAGCAGGATAAAGGAGACTCCCGCGGAAAGCAGGATAATCAGGACCGCCGTCGACAGCATGAAAAACTGGGAAGTCTCGCGCAGCTTCTGGGTGGTATCGTCAAGGGAAAAGTGAAGGTTGAGGACGCCGATGACCTTGCGGCCGACCCCATGACAGAGGTAACAGCGCTCGTCTGAAACGATCGGCTTGACCATCCCGAGGACTTCCTCGTCATTGACACGGAAGATCCCCTCAGTGCGACGGCTTTGGAACAGGGCCAGGTCATAGGGACCGACCCGGGTGCCTATCTCACGGGGCTGGGCGGACTTGAGAATGGTGCCGTCGGGATGGAAAATACGGACGTTGCTGAGGTGGTGGCCTTTGCCGACCATTTCGAGGATCGCCTGCACGTCCTCGCTGTTGCCGATCCGCATCGAGCTGAAAATCGACCTCTCCACCGTGGAGAGGAGCATTTCGGCGCTCTCTCTGGTGGCCTCGACAAGATGCTGCTGCTCCTCACGGATGATAAACAGGGAGACTATCCCGATACCGACCGTCAGGAGGATGATGTTCAGGATGATGACGCGGCTGATGAGGCTCTTGAAGAACAAATAAACCCTCTCGGAAGGTTCGAGTCCAAAGTCCAAGGTCCCTGGTCCAAGGCCGCAAACTCTTCTCCCAACCCTGGACCTTGTACCCGAGACTCGGGACCCAGGACCCGGCACCTTCGACTTTAGGCTTTCCTTTTCAGAACCCGTTCGGCCGCTTCCACCAGATGCGCGGCCGTCAGTCCGTAATGCACCAGAAGCTCTTCGGCGGTGCCGGACTGGCCAAAGACATCACGCAGTCCGACCCGTTCCACCGGCACCGGGTGGCCTTCCGCCAACACCTCGCAGACCGCGCTGCCGAGGCCGCCGACCACCGAGTGTTCCTCGGCGGTGACAATCGCCCCGGTCTCCCGGGCGGCCCTCAGCACCAGGTCGACGTCCAGCGGCTTGATACTCCCCAGGTGAATGATGCGGGCCGAGATATTCTCTTCGGCCAGAATGCCGGCGGCCTTGATTGCCTGGGCGGTCATCAGGCCGGTGGTGATGAAACTGAGGTCGGTCCCCTCGCGCAGGGTCTCCCCCCGGCCGATGGCAAAATCGCAGCCGC
>DATBML010000248.1:0-9465 GCA_036554885.1 Desulfuromonadales bacterium | reverse complement strand
TGCGATACTGCATAATCCTAGCAAGGAGGGTGCCATTTTAAAAAAGCGTTCTTTTTCTCACCATTTTCCTGATCATGCCATGGATTAAAAGGACTTGTCCCGGAGTAGCGCGACGTCTTTCCGTCTGTTTTCCGGCCATCGCCCGCCTTTCGTGGCGAAAAAATGCCGGAATACGAGATGTGTGCACCAGTGAAACCCGGTAGGCTCTTGACAAGGCATGGGTCTTCTTTGAAGATAGCCCCTGTCTGCCGGGTCGTGTAGCCCGCTTCCGTATGGACTTGCCGTCTGCAATCCGGATTCATTCTTTGCTCCGCGATGGGGGTGCGATGTACAGAACTGCCCACTATCTGGCTCCGGCCAAGATCAATCTTTGTCTGCATGTCCTGGGGCGCCGGCCGGATGGCTACCATGAGGTGGCGATGATCATGCAAAGGGTCTCCCTTTACGATCGCCTTGAAATGACGCTGACTGCCGAGCCGGGAGTGCGGGTCATCTGCCCCGGTGTCGAGTTGCCGCCGGACGGAGAAAATATTGCCGCCCGCGCCGCCCGTCGGATCCTCGACCTGTCCGGCAACGGGAGCGGCGTCGAGATCGTCATCGACAAGCAGATCCCGGTCGCCGCCGGTCTTGGCGGCGGTTCTTCCGACGCCGCTTCGGTGTTGATGGGGCTCAACGAGATGCTGAAACTCGGGCTGGACTGCACCACCCTGATGGCGGAGGGCGCCCGCCTCGGGGCGGACGTGCCATTCTTTATATTCGGGGCGGCCGCCTGGGCGACGGGGATCGGCGACAGACTGGAAAAAGTCGAGGACATGCCGCCGCTCTGGTACGTTCTGGTCAACCCCGGCCTGGCCGTTTCGACTGCCTGGGTCTACCAAAATTTGGGGTTGACATCAAAAATCGAAGAGGCTAAACTGCCGAGGTTTTCCAGAACGGTTGGGGGGGTCGTCGGACTCCTGCACAACGATCTGGAGCGGGTGACGGCAAGCCGCTACCCGCTTGTCGCCAAGGTCAAGGAGGAGCTTGCCGCCAGCGGTGCGGCCGGTGTTCTCATGTCCGGCAGCGGGCCTACGGTCTTCGGCGTCTTTGCTGAAGAGGCCGCTGCCCGGAAGGTGGCCGACGAGCTTCGTCATCGTCATTCTGATTGGCGAGTGTTCGTTGTGCAGCCGGTTTGAAGCAGGCGCGAGGCCAAGGGTACAAGGCTCCGGGAATAAGCCTTGATTTTCCCTTGAGCCTTTAGCCGTGAGCCTGATTTTTGGGGCGTCGCCAAGCGGTAAGGCACCGGATTTTGATTCCGGCATTCCCAGGTTCGAATCCTGGCGCCCCAGCCATTCACGTAGAAAAAACCCGTTCGCATCCGGTCCGGATTGCCGCAGCGAGGTTGTCGATACCAGGTAGATGCCTTTTCCGGATAGGTCATGGGTTACCATGGCCTACAGTTTTTCCAAGCATTCAACGAGGGTGCGCCAGTGGACAAGCTCAAGATTTTCAGCGGAAACTCCAACATCCCCCTCGCCCGGGAGATCTGCGGCCATCTCTCCGTTCCCCTGGGGAGCGCCAAAGTCAAGAATTTCTCTGATGGCGAGATCATGGTGGAGATCGGCGAAAACGTGCGCGGGCGTGACGTCTATATCATCCAGTCGACCTGCGCTCCGACCAACACCAATCTTATGGAACTGCTGGTCATGACCGATGCGTTGAAGCGGGCTTCGGCTGCCCGGATCACCGCGGTCATCCCCTATTTCGGTTATGCCCGCCAGGATCGCAAGGTGGCGCCGCGCACTCCGATTACCAGCAAGTTGGTCGCCGACCTGATCGCCACCGCCGGCATCCACCGGGTGCTGACCATCGACCTGCACGCCGGCCAGATTCAGGGTTTCTTCAATATCCCGGTCGATCATCTCTACGCAGCGCCCGTCATGCTCGATGAGATCCGAGCCCGTTTCACCGAACGGGTGGTGGTCGTTTCCCCCGACGCCGGCGGCACCGAACGCGCCCGGGCCTTCGCCAAGCGCCTTGACGCCGGGCTGGCGATCATCGACAAGCGCCGCAGCGGTCCCAATGTTTCGGAAGTCATGCACATTATCGGTGATGTCGCCGGCGAAGTCTGCATCATCGTCGATGACATGATCGATACCGCCGGCACCCTCTGCCAGGCCGCCAAGGCGCTCAAGGAAAAGGGTGCCCGTGAGATTTATGCCTGCGCTACGCATGCGGTTCTCTCCGGTCCGGCGCTGGAGCGGATCAACGAGAGTTGTCTGGAAGCGGTGGTCGTCACCAATTCCATCCCCCTGGATGACAAGGCCAAGGCCTGTCCCAAACTCCGTGTCCTGTCGGTTGCGGAACTGCTGGCCGAGGCCATCCGGCGTATCAACGGAGACGAGTCGGTCAGTTCCCTTTTCGTCTAGGAGAAGTCCGGCTGCTGGCCGGTTTTTCAGATATTGGCACTCTAAACGGAGGAATTATACATGGCACAAACGGAATTGAATGTCACCGCACGTGACGTCGTCGGCAAGGGCGGTGCCCACTCCCTGCGGCGCCAGGGATTGATCCCGGCGGTTGTTTACGGCAAAGGGATGGAGACCTGCACCGTCGTTGTGGCACCCAAGGCGCTGCAGGCGGCGATTGCCACCGAAGCCGGGTGGAACACCCTGATCACCCTGAAGGGGGACGGGGCCTTCGACGGCAAGGTCGTCATCCTCAAGGACATGCAGGTCGAACCGATCCGGCGCGAAGTTCAGCACGTCGACTTTCAGACCATCGACCTGCAGAAAAAAGTGCACGTCATGGTGCCGGTTCACCCGGTGGGCAAGTCGGAAGGAGAGAAGAACGGCGGCCTTCTGCAGGTCATCCGCCATGAGCTTGAATTGGTCTGCCTGCCGTCCGCCATTCCCAGTGCCATCGAAGTCGATGTGACGGCGCTCGGCATCGGCGACGTGCTGCACATCAACGACCTGGTCCTGCCCGCGGGGGTCGAAGCTCCCCATGACGTAAACTTCACGGTCATTACCGTCACCGGGCACAAGGCTGAAGAGGCCGCTGAGGGCGAAGAAGCCGTAGAGGCTTGATCGAGGTTGGTTTGAAGCTCGTTGCCGGCCTGGGAAATCCGGGCGCCAAGTATGCCGGGACCCGGCACAATATCGGCTTCGTGGTGGCCGAGGAACTGGCCGGGCGCAGCGGTATCAGTCTCAAGAAAAACGGGTATCAGGGGATTTACGGGGTCGGCCGGGTGGCAGGGCAGGAAGTCACCATCCTGCTGCCGCAGACCTTCATGAACCTGAGCGGCGTGAGTGTCGCGGGCGCCTGCAAATCCCTCGGTGTTAACCCGGGGGATTTGATTGTGGTCCACGACGATATCGACCTCCCCTACGGACGGCTGCGCATCCGCGTCGGCGGCGGTCATGGTGGGCACAACGGTATCCGCAGCATCGCCGCGGCCCTTGGCAGCGGCGAGTTCTGCCGGCTCAAGGTCGGAGTCGGCCGCCCAGTGGCGGGTGAAGTTGCCGATTACGTATTGAGCAATTTTATACCCGCCGAGCGGCAGATTCTCCCGGCACTGCTTGATCAAGCAGTCGCTGCGGCCGAATTCATTCTGAGCCGCGGCAGTACGGCAGCAATGAACGCATTTAACAGCCGCGACAACGTGGCTTAACAATCATCAGCATCAGGAGGAGTTGCACATGTCTGGTTTGTTGTGGTCCGCCCCGATTCTCGGGGTCCTCGGCCTGGTCGTTGCCGCGGTGATCTACTTCACCATCAAGGCAATGCCGGCCGGCACCGGAAAGATGACTGAGATTGCCGACGCCATTCATGACGGCGCCATGGCCTTTCTCAAGCGCGAGTACAAAGTTCTGGCCATCTTCATCGTTGTCGTCTTCTGCCTGATGCTGACCGCCGGCGACCTCGGCTGGCGTACCGGCGTCGCCTTCCTCGGCGGCGCCCTCTGCTCGATCTTCGCCGGCCTCTTCGGCATGCAGGCGGCGACCAAGGCCAACGTGCGCACCTCCGAGGCGGCCCGCTCCAAGGGGATCGCCGCGGCGCTCTTTGTTTCCTACAGCGGCGGCGCGGTCATGGGCCTGGCGGTTGCCTCCCTCGGCCTTCTTGGCGTCGGTATCGCCTACCTGGTCTGGGGCAATCCGCAGACCGCCCAGTACATCAACGGCTTCGCCATGGGCGCTTCCTCCATTGCCCTCTTTGCCCGCGTCGGCGGCGGCATCTACACCAAGGCGGCCGACGTCGGCTCCGACCTGGTCGGCAAGATCGAGGCGGGGATTCCCGAGGACGATCCGCGCAATCCGGGTGTCATCGCCGACAACGTCGGTGACAACGTCGGCGACATCGCCGGCATGGGCGCCGACATTTTCGAGTCCTACGTCGGGTCGATCATCGCTACCATCGCCATTGCTGCCACCGCCAGCACGCAGACCCTGGCTTCCCTCGGGGGGAACCAGGCCAGTCTGATGTTCCTGCCGATCTTTCTGGCGGTTGTCGGCCTGGTCGCCTCGCTGGTCGGCGTCTTCTCGATGAACCTTCTCAAGAACACCGACCCTGCCGCGGCGCTGCGCAACTCGACCTTCATCGGTGCCGGGCTCTTCCTGGTTGGCGCCTGGTTTGCCGTCTCCGCTTTTGGCATCAGCAGCGGCGTCTTCTGGGCGATCCTTTTCGGCACCGTCGCCGGCATCGGCATCGGTCTGGTCACCGAGTACTACACCTCGGCCGCCCCGGTGCGCCGCGTCGCCGAAGCCTCCAAGACCGGCCCGGCGACCAACATCATTCATGGCCTCGCCGTCGGCCTGGAGAGCGTCGTCGCCCCGGTCATCATTATCTGCGTCGCGATCTTCGTCGCCAACTACAGTGCCGGCCTTTACGGCATCGCCCTGGCCGCCGTTGGCATGCTCGCCACCGTCGGCGTGACGATGACTGTTGACGCCTACGGCCCCATCGCCGACAACGCCGGCGGCATCTCGGAGATGGCCGAACTCGGCCCCGAAGTGCGCAAGATCACCGACAACCTCGACGCCCTCGGCAATACCACCGCCGCCATGGGTAAGGGCTTCGCCATCGGCTCGGCGGCCCTCACCGCTCTGGCCCTCTATGCCGCCTATGGTGCCAGTGCCAAGGTCACCTCTATTGACCTGACCAACCCAATGGTTGTCATCGGCACCTTCATCGGCGGTTTCATCCCGTTCCTCATCGCCGCCATGACCATGACTTCGGTCGGCAAGGCCGCCGGCGCCATGGTCGACGAGATCCGCCGCCAGTTCCGCGAAATTCCCGGTCTCCTCGAAGGGAAGCCCGGCGTTAAGCCCGATTCGCAGACCTGCGTTGATATCTCCACCAAAGCTGCCCTCAAGGAGATGATCGCCCCCGGCGTCATCGCCGTCGCCGTGCCTCTGGTGATCGGCTTCGGCCTCGGCAAGGAGGCCCTCGGCGGCACCCTCGCCGGCGCCACCGTGACCGGCGTGCTCATGGCCCTGTTCATGGCCAATGCCGGCGGGGTCTGGGACAACGCCAAGAAGCACATCGAAAAAGGCGAACTCGCCGGCGAGAAGAAGGGCGGCGACGCCCACAAGGCCGCCGTTGTCGGCGACACCGTCGGCGACCCGTTCAAGGATACCTCCGGCCCGGCGATGAACATCCTGATCAAACTGATGAGCATCGTGTCGCTGATCATTGCCCCGCTGCTGGTCTGATCGAGCATTTGCGGGCTTCGCCTGAACACACGCGATAGCCGGGGCCGGACCCCGGCTATCGTTCTTTTTACCTGACGGCACAAGGTCCAAAGGCGAAAGGCCAAGGTCCAAAGGACCAAGGGTCTTGGATCCGGGACCAGATTCTTAACCAGTCACGAGTCACGGGTTTTACTTATGGGTTTCAAATGCGGAATCGTCGGTCTTCCCAACATTGGGAAATCGACCATTTTCAACGCCATCACTTCTGCCGGCGCCGAGTCGGCCAACTACCCTTTCTGCACCATCGAGCCGAACGTCGGCGTGGTCAGCGTTCCCGACCCCCGCCTTGATGCCCTGGCCGCGATCGTGCAGCCCGAGCGGGTTTTGTCGACCACTATGGAGTTTGTCGACATCGCCGGCCTGGTCAAGGGGGCGAGCAAGGGGGAGGGGCTCGGGAACCAGTTTCTCGGGCATATACGCCAGGTGGATGCCATCGCGCACATCGTTCGCTGTTTCGAGGACGAGAATGTCGTGCATGTCGATGGTACCGTCGATCCTGTGCGCGATGTCGAGGTCATCCAGACCGAGCTCAACCTGGCTGACCTGGAGTCGGTCGACAAGCGCATCGCCCGGACCGAAAAGCAGGCCAAGAGCGGCGACAAGAAAATGCAGGCCGAACTTGAGGTCCTGCGCAAGGTGCAGATTTGTCTGAACGAGGGGCGTCCGGCCCGCGCTGCCGATCTGACGCCGGAGGAGCGGTTGACCCTGCGCGATCTGCATCTGATCACCGCCAAGCCGGTGCTCTACGTCGCCAACGTGGCTGAAGAGGACCTTGAGGGGCAACATCCTTTCGTCGGTCAGGTACGCAAGCTGGCGGAACAGGAGGGGGCCGAGATGGTGACGATCTGCGGCAAGATCGAGGCCGAGATTGCCGAACTGGCCCCGGCCGAGAAGGTCGAATTCCTGAGGGAACTCGGTCTTCCCGAGGCGGGCCTCGACCGGATGATTCACGCAGGTTACCACTTGCTCGGCCTGATCACCTATTTTACCGCCGGCGTCAAAGAAGTGCGCGCCTGGACGATTCCCCGGGGCGCCAAGGCGCCCGCCGCGGCCGGAGTCATCCATACCGATTTCGAAAAGGGTTTCATCCGCGCCGAGGTTATTGCCTACCAGGACTTCATCGCTGCCGGTGGCGAGGCCGGGGCCAAGGAGAAAGGGCTGCTTCGCCTGGAAGGAAAGGAATACGTCGTCCAGGACGGCGATGTGATGCATTTCCGCTTCAATGTTTAGATCGATATGCAGGCGCGAAAAATATTGAATTAGAAGAGAAACTGTGATAGTAAACTAAGTTCTTTCAGGCGCTGGTTGACTGGCGTCTGCTCCTTGCTCCGGACAGACCGGGGCTCACACACCCGAGAGGAGGTTCTCGAAACATGCGTACCTACGAAACGATTTTCATCATTCACCCCGACGTCGTCGGCGATGCCTATACGGCTATTGTCGACAAGTTCAAAGGGGTCCTCACCGACCAGGGGTCCAACGTGCTCAAGGTTGAGGAATGGGGGACCCGCAAGCTGGCCTACACGGTCAAGAAGCAGGGCCGTGGTTCCTACGTTCTGATGGCCTACGAAGCCGGTCCTCAGGTTATTGCCGAGTTCGAGCGGCGCCTGCGTATCGACGAAAACGTCATCAAGTTTCAGACGGTCTTCCTGGAAAACGGTCTCGAAGAGACCGCCGTGGCGAAAGAGGGAGCAATCGAAGCTCCTGTTGCCGAGGTAGAGGAAGAAGAAGAGACTGAAGAGAACGCCTAAGGAACCCAGACGACCTGAAACGGAGGATCGACGTTATGGCTTATGAAAGAAAACCCGCTGCTTCCGCTGCCGCCCCTCGCCGGCGTTTTACTCGCCGCAAGGGTTGCCGTTTTTGTGCCGATAAAACCATGAAAATCAATTACAAGGAAATCAAGAACCTGCGCTATTTTGTCTCCGAGCGCGGCAAGATCGTTCCGCGTCGGATTTCCGGCAACTGCGCCACGCATCAGCGCAAGGTTACCGAGGCCATCAAGCTCGCTCGCAACATTGCACTGCTCCCCTTCACTGCCGGACAAGCTCCCGAGTGATTGGAAGAGCCGAGGTGCCCCCCGTCAACGGCCAGCGGCAACGAGTCCTGTACCTCCTTGCCGGAACACTGGTAACCGTGCTGCTGCAGCTGGCGGCCGGCGTGTTGGGCCCACTCGGGATGCTGTTCAATCTGCTGACGATGGTGCCTGCATCGCTAGTCTGCATGGTACAGGGTGGATTGGTTGCCGGCGGCATCGTGCTTCTGACGACGGTCGCAATTGCCGGGGTGTCGGGCGCGGAAGGCAGTCTCGCGTATCTGCTCCAGTTCGGTCTCGGATCCCTTCTCCTGCCGCAGTTTTTGCGGCGAGGGTGGGCATGGGATCGGGCGGTCGCCGTGACGCTGGTCATGGTTGTCGGCCTCGCAGCGCTGGTTGTGGGAAGTTACCTGGTCTCGCAAGGCGAGTCGGCGACCGGAACCATCAACCAGTATGTGCAGACTGAGATCAAGCGGGCTCTCGATGCTTCGGCCGTGGCCGGGCAGTCTGAAGGGGAGCTTGCTGAACTGACCGCCATGGCCGAGCAGGTGTCGATGGTGCTCATCCGGATTTACCCCGGCCTGGCCGTGGCTGTTACCGGGGGGATGCTGCTGCTGACGGTTTTTCTGCTGGCCAGGCTGTCCCGCGGCAGATATATAATTCCCGGGTCGCCATTTCCGCTCTGGAAGACCCCGGAGCACCTCGTCTGGCTGCTGATTGCCGGAGGCTTCGGGGCGCTGCTGGCGGATGGCTGGTTACAGACTGCGGCCTGGAACCTGTTGGCCGTTGCTCTGCCACTCTATTTTCTGCAGGGGATGGCGGTGGTCAGCTACTTCTTTCTCCGCAAGGGAATTTCGCCTTTCATGCGCGGTTTGGGGTATCTGCTGCTGCTGGTAATCAACCCTTTTCAACTGCTCGTCGCCGGTATCGGCGTGTTTGATTTATGGGTTGATTTCAGAAAACCACGAATCAAGAAGACATAGATAGAAATTAGTTACTCTGGGAGGAAATCGATGAACGTCATTCTTACCGAAAGCGTGGAAGGTCTCGGCAATATTGGTGACCTGATCAAAGTGAAACCCGGCTACGCCAGAAACTTTCTTGTTCCCCAGGGACTGGCGGTCGAAGCCAATACCCGCAATGTGAAGGAACTGGAGCACCAGAAGCGCCAGATGGAGCGCAAGGCGCAGAAAGTGGCTCAGGATGCCGCGGCTGTCAAGGCCCGGATCGAGGCCGTGTCCTGCGTTTTCGCCCACCGTGCAGGCGAAGAAGGCAAGCTGTTCGGAGCGGTCACGAGCAAGGAAATCGGCGATAAACTGGCCGCAGCCGGGGTCGAGATCGACCGCAAAAAAATCCAGTTGCCCGAGCCGATCAAGTCCCTCGGCGAATACCAGGTGTCGGTCAAATTGGCTGCCGGGGTTACCGCGAACATCAAGGTTTCCGTTGTCTCCGCCGAATAAGCAGATTCAAGAATAAAAAGACTCAAGGTTCAAGAACAGGCTAAGGTCCCTGTTTCTCCTTGAACCTTGAGTCTTTAACCTTTCCTCTGCCATCTGGTTCTTATGTCTGATGTACCATCTCATCGCCTTCCCCCCCAGAGTCTGGAAGGGGAGATGTCCGTTCTCGGCGGGGTACTGCTCGAGAACGAGGCGCTGAACAAGGCCCTGGAAATTCTACGCCCCGACGATTTTTACCGGG
>DATBML010000184.1:0-1896 GCA_036554885.1 Desulfuromonadales bacterium | reverse complement strand
AGAGGGTCGGTGACCCGCACCCGCACGTATTAGTGCAAGGGACCCTCTTCGACGCCCAGCAGCAGATAGTCCGCCTCGTTCAGGGTGATGTTGTCCTGATCGATGCGACCAGGGACGGCCGGCAGCAAAATCCGCATCTTGTCCGCCGAGCGACGCCGTATCTGTTCCGGGATGCCATGTTTCCACGCATGGCCGCTGCCGGCCAGAACGACGATGACGGCATCGGGATGCCGCGCAAGGTAGTCGAGCAGGGTTTGTGCCATGACGCTGTCCCAGAGCATCTGCGCCTCGCAGAAATGGAGGAATTGGGCGCCATTGTGGGCATGACCGCCGAGGGAGCGGCGGATGAAATCCTGGTAGCGGGCATCGACGTCGCATCGCACTGCCGGCAATTCTCCCAGTTGACGAGGAGAGAGGGAGGCAAAACCATTGCGGGCCACCTGCTGGGTGATCTCCCTGGAAAGGTTTAGCCCCAGCAGTGGGACTTTCTCCTGCCGTGCGTAATGAAAGATATCCCGATAAACCGGCCACATGCTCCAGTTCTGCCGGAAGACCTTGAGGAAGTTCTCCTCGCTCATCTTCCCTGCCACCCACAGGTCGAGAGTCGTCTGGTTCTCCCGGCGTATCATCTCCAGGCCCACAACCACCTGCACTCCTGCCTCTTTCAGCGCGCGGATAACCTGGAGCTGCGCCCGGTGATGCCCTTCGTTGTCATGCATTTCCCCCATGAAAACCAGACGCACCCTCTTGAGCTCCTCAATCAGCTCGGCGAAGCCGACATAGGTGCCGTCGGCCAGCCGCAGGGTGTGGGCATGGGCTGACGCGGCGTGCAGGTGGATACTGCACGCGAGCACCAGCGCCGACAGCAGAGTCATGGCAGGTTTTGACATTGTCCGGATCCCCATGGAGCATTCCTGTTCAGCATTCGTTGCTCAATATCTGTAGCCGTCGGGAGGAAAGTCGTGGATGACCGGTGATGCCGCCGGCGGCCAGGTTCCCTTGGCCCGGTTGGTCCCGTTCTCGAAGGCGAGGTAGCTGTACTTGCCGTAATGGGGGATTTTCCGCGCCGCCTGTTCCGCCGCCCCGGCCGAAAAGGGGAGGAAAAGCGCCGTTGTCCGGGCGGTATCGAGGGGATGGGGCAACGCGGCGAAAAGCACCACACCCGGGCCGGTGAACCGCTCTCCCTGCAAGGTGAAACCGCCGGCCGCCAGTTGCAGTCCCTCGGGCAGATGTGGCAGCAGGCCGGACCGGCGAGGGACCCCAACGAAAAGAACGTCGCGCCCCCGAAGATCGCCGGGAGCCGTCTCCTCTTCGCGGCGGACCGTCGATCCATCCTGACGCAGGGCCGCCAGCAGCAACTGTGAGGCCGCCAGCATGTCCGGCGACAGGCCGGCTGCCATCACCACGGTCAATGCGGTAGATCCGCGGATGGCATTCACTGTCGGCGGAATTTCTGCCGGGTCGAGACGGCGGAAAAGGTCGACCTCCGGATCGACTGTCAGGCGGCGTGGTCGTTCGGGCGCCTCCAGGCTGAAGGGAGTATTTCGGCTCTGCGCAGCCAGTACCGTTTCCATTCGATCACTGCCGGATTCCAGCCGCAGGGGGATTCTCAGCTCGTATGCCTGCCCCTCCTGCACCAGGGTACCGCTCACCCGCCAGCTCTTGTCGGCACGCTCGGTTGTCACCCCGACCAGACGCAGCACCGGAGCGCCGGGCCGATCGACCCACTGGCGGAAAAATCCTTTCATATCCTTCCCCGCCGCCTGTCCGAGGCGGTCGGCAAAATCATCCCAGGACGCCTCCTGTCCCATCCGCTCGCGTGCCACCGTGCGCAGTCCTTCCCAGAAAGCCTGATCACCGATCCGGCGCCGGGCCATGTGGAAGACCATCGCCGCC
>DATBML010000158.1:0-2598 GCA_036554885.1 Desulfuromonadales bacterium | reverse complement strand
CTTTACGGCACAGGTGCCATCCGCGCAGGCTTCGCAACTGCTGGCAGAGTTTTCCATGACTGTCTCCAATTCAGATAATCGGTTAAATCGTCACAACCTCGAATTCCGGCGGGTCGAGGATCGCCCTTTTGACGCTGCACTGGTTGGCGGCGCGGATGACGGCTCGCCGATACTTTTCCGGGAAAGCTGGCGGCAGGTGGATGGCGATCCTGACCTTGCTCAGACGATGTCGTTCTGTATCCCTTTCGGTTGCCAGGGTCAGCCTGAGCCCTTCGGTCGGCAGCTCGCGTTCCTGGCAAAACAGCAATACGAAGAGACCGGCGCAGGTCCCCAGCGACGCCAGGAAAAGGTCGAAGGGCGCTGGCGCAGAGTTCTGACCACCGTAGGCCACCGGCTGGTCGGTGCGAACTGAGAAATCAGCGAAACAGGCTTCGACGGCAACGCCGCCCGGAAAAGTAATTTCCATGATGCATCCTTTTGCACAACGGGGTTCCGGCCCGAACCAGGTCGGGCAGCAGCCGTCTCAAGACTTGAGCTGCCGCAAGGTACTGCGAATATCTTCGAGCCCGAAAGACTCCGAAAAGCAGCCCGTCCCCGCATAAGGGTCGTAGCCCCGCACCTGATTGATCAGGTGTTGCACGAGCTGAGCTCGGTCAGCGTAACGGTCGGGGCTGTCGGCGACCGCCAAAATGTCGGCCAGAAGCCATTCTGGAAGATCGCCTTCCTCATGCTGAAGCAGGACGGCCTGTCTCAATTCTTCAAAGATGGACATTGGAGGCTCCTCGGCTGTAACGGAACTATTCAGGCCCCCGCCAGGTTCTCCCCGGTCAATTGGCCCCGGTAGTGCCGGACGGCTGCATGCAGGGCTCCCGCAGCCAGGTTGGAGCAGTGCATCTTCTCTGCCGGCAGTCCGTCCAGGGCGGAGGCGATCGACTCCTCGCTGATCTGCAGGACCTCGTCCAGGGTTTTCCCCATCGCCATCTCACTGGCGACGGAGGAGGTGGCAATGGCGGCGCCGCAGCCGTAGATCTTGTACTTGATGTCCTGGATGCGATCTTCGCCGATCCGGATGAAGATGAGCAGGGCGTCGCCGCAGCCGGGGTCACCGACCCGGACGACGACGTTGGCGTCCTCTATGATCCCCACGTCGCGGGGGTTGGCAAAATGGTCCATGACCTTGGCGGAGTACATTCATTCCTCCCGATCTTCTGCTGAAAACGTCTGGGGCTCCATCGGTTCCACGACCAGAGCCTGCCCAGCGACGATGGCATCGATCACCTTCTTGCGACCCGCGGTCACCAGCCGCTGCACGGTGCCGCGGGAGACCCCCATCCGCTCCCCCGCCTCCTCCTGGGTCAGCCCCTCGCCGTCGCAGAGGCGCAGCGCCTCAAGTTCGTCGTGTTGGAGCGGCACCTTTACCAGGTCCATGAGAGGGGTGCCGGCCGGCTTGTAGACCAGGCTTCCCGGCGGTCGATGCGGGCAGGCGCAGTTTCTCGGCTTTTTCGGGCGTGGCGACATCGTATTTTCCCCTCTCAGATACACTGCATTGCGGCTGCCGGAAGGTCTTGATCCTGGTGCGGCCTGGCAAAACCTACCAGATGGCTCGGCCTCTTACCGTCCGGGTTCCTTGATCAATGGCCGCAACCATGGCCGTGGCCGTGGCCGCCGCAGACCTGATCTGCGGACAGCTCGGGCAGCGCCACCTGCGCCATCATGGCAAGGTTGTCGGCGATGGTGGCCCCCAACGCCTGATAGACCTTCAGCCCGGCACGATTCAGACCCATTAATGCTCCCGCACCGATTCCCCCGACAACGATGGCATCCACCTCCACCCCGCCGAGCGCCTTGAGCGGACTACAGGCGCCGTGGTCGTGTTGCAGGTCGCGATTGATGATCTCGAGCACCGTGCTGGTTTCGGTATCAACCACCACGAACAGGGGAGCGGAGCCAAAATGCCCGTAAACGGGGCTTTCCAGTCCTTCATTGCGTTCTACTGGAATGCAGATTTTCATGGTATACCTCCTTTGTTGTGTGCATAAGCACAATATAGACAGAGATATTCAAAAGTCAATATATTTTTTTACACATTCTTACGGGGGAAATATTGACAGGAAAGTCCACTCTGCTAATATGAGTGTGAATTACACCTATTAATTATGACAGAAAGGAGTTCATCATGCCAAACAGAAATGGTTCAGGGCCGCACGGCAGAGGGCCGGCCAGTGGGCAGGGGCGGGGATTCTGCACAGACCGGGATTCGGCAGAAGCGCTTCCAGGCTTCGGGCGAGGCCGGGGGACTGGACGGGGGCAGGGAAAATTCTGCCGTCGCTCCAACGAGGTGGAGAGGCTGCAAGGGGAGAACGACCGAAGGGAGAAGAATCTGCCCGGCTAAGGCCCCTCCACCCCCGGCGGCAGGGCACCGACTGGATAGAGCACCCAGAGGCGCCCCTGCTGCTTCATCCGGCCGGCCAGTTCGCCGGCGGCATCCCCCATCCCCCAGAAAAAGTCGGCCCGCACCTCCCCCTTGATGGCGCCGCCGGTGTCCTGGGCCACCATCAGCCGCTGCAACGGCTCGGGGCTGCTGGGCCGGGTGGTCGC
>DATBML010000117.1:0-3442 GCA_036554885.1 Desulfuromonadales bacterium | reverse complement strand
TTCATCAGCCTCCCAGGCGGTTGATGCGGCTGGCGGCGAACGCGGCGCCAAAACCATTGTCGATGTTGACCACGGTGACGCCGCTGGCACAGGAGTTGAGCATGCCGAGCAGAGCGGCTATCCCGCCAAAGGCGGCGCCGTAGCCGACCGACGTCGGGACGGCGATGACCGGAACCGAGACCAGGCCGCCGACGACCGACGGCAGCGCCCCTTCCATGCCGGCAACGACGATGACCACTGCCGCCTCGCGCAGGCTCTCCGTCCGGGCCAGCAGACGGTGGATGCCGGCCACGCCGACGTCGACGATCTCTTCCACCTCGTTGCCGAGCAGACGGGCGGTCACGGTCGCCTCGCGGGTCACCGGAATGTCCGAAGTGCCGGCGCAGACCACCAGAATTTTCCCCCGGCCGACAATCTCGATCGCCCGCTGCACCAGGGTGAAGGTGCGCCCGTCGACGTCGTAGCTGCCGGCGGGATGGAGGGCGAGCAGGGTTTCGGCCTTCTCCCGGCTGAGGCGGGTGACGAGGATGTTGCTCCCCCGCTCGACCATCTTCTCGACGATGGTCAGCAACTGGTCGGCCGACTTGCTTTCACCCAGGATGATTTCGGGAGTCCCCTGTCGCAATTCCCGGTGGTGGTCGATCTGGGCCACCCCGATGTCCTCGAAGGGGAGAATGCGCAGCCGCTCAATTCCATCTTCGACGTCAATTTGCCCGTCGCGGACGGCGATCAGCAGTTTTTTCAGTTCGTTCGGGTTCAATGGCGCTCCGCCGGCATCAAATGGAAGGTAGTCAAGAATAGCACATGCGCCGATTTTACAAAGAAAGTTTTTAGCGTTGTAGCCGTCATGGTGCTTCTGGTGGCAGGCGGCAGTTCTGGCGGACCAGTCGGAAAAGAATCAGGCGTTTTCCTTCTTCGCGTCGACCCAGATAATGGTCCCCTGCTGTTTGCCGAAGAGCCTCGCCGCTTCCCGGTCGCTCTCCCAGATATCGACTTTTCGCCGCCAGCGGGGGTGCATCAGGTCGCGGACTTCGAACAGGCCGTAGCCGGGAATCAGCACCCGTTGGCCGAAGGCCAGACCCATTTCCTCGACAAGGTCGCGGGAGACGGCAAGGATGCCCACCCGCACAGGATGGTCGGAAGCGGTGAGATGGGGCGTCGAGTCGCACTGACCGGCAGTGGAAGAGTAGGCGGTGATGGTAACGGCGGTCGATTTGACCTGTTTCAGGTCCACCGGGTGGCCGAAACATTCGACCAGCAGGCTCAGCGCCCTTTGCAGGTCCTTGCGGACGGCGGCCAGTTCCTGAACGGGATCGGGCGGCGGCATGAGGCGCAGGGCGGATTGCCGCTCTCTTTCCTGGCCACGGTCGGCTTCGTGGATGCCGGCCAGGGCGAAGGCCAGAAACAGGATAATCAACAGAATTGCTCTGGGTCGTAACATGGATCTCCTCCAATGTCGATGGTGCGGCCGCTTGGGAGCGGCCAAACCCCGGCACTCAGGGTGTTAGCGTTTTATATTAACCGCTGGCCCCCGAATTTCAAGTGGGCAGCCGGCGCGCGGGCAGTCGGTGAATTGTAGGCAGGATCCACCGGATAACAGGACGGGCTCATCCGCAAGCATAGGATGAGCCCGGGCAATGGTCTGACAGAAATGCCTGATTACCCCTGGATGCGGCTGAGAAACACCTCCCGCGGCCGGCTGGTGCCGTCGGAGGGGCCAACGATTCCTTCCTGCTCCATCTTCTCGATCATCCGCGCCGCCCGGTTGTAGCCGAGGCGCAGACGGCGCTGCAGCATGGAGATGGAGGCCTGGCGGGTCTCGGCGATGATGGCGAGCGCTTCGTCCCACTTTTCGTCGTAGCCGTCGTCCTCCTCGCTGCCGCCGGCTTCGCCGCCGGCAGGCGCCGTGAGGATCGATTTGTCGTACTGAGGCTCGCCCTGCTTCTTGAGGAAGTCGACCACCCGCTGCACTTCCAGTTCGGAGACAAAGGCGCCGTGGACGCGCTGCAGGGCGCCGGTACCGGGCGGCAGGAAGAGCATGTCGCCCATCCCCAGAAGCGCCTCGGCTCCCATCTGGTCGAGGATGGTGCGCGAATCGATGCGGGAGAAGACCTTGAAGGAGATGCGAGTCGGAAAATTGGCCTTGATCAAGCCGGTGATGACGTCGACGGAGGGGCGCTGGGTGGCGAGGATCAGGTGGATACCGGAGGCGCGGGCCATCTGCGCCAGTCGGGCAATCGACTCTTCGATCTCGCGGCCGGCGACCATCATCAGGTCGGCCAGTTCGTCGACGATGACGACGATATACGGCAGATGGCCATGCTCCAGTTCCTCCCCCTCGGCCAGTTCGATCTCGGGCAGTTCCTCCTCTTCGGGGTCAACCGCCTCGACTACCACCTTTCCCCTGACCCGCAGTTCCTCTTTATCTTTCTCTTCCTTGGCAATCTTCTTGTTGTATCCGTCGATGTTGCGCACGCCCTTGTCGGCCATCAATTTGTAGCGACGCTCCATTTCGCGCACCGCCCAGGCCAGCGCCAGCGCCGCTTTCTTCGGGTTGGTCACCACCGGCAGCAGCAGGTGGGGAATCCCCTCGTAGATGGAGAGCTCCAGCATCTTGGGATCGACCATGATGATGCGCACCTCTTCGGGCGTGGCCCGGTAGAGGAGCGAGAGGACCATGGTGTTGATGGAGACCGACTTGCCGCTGCCGGTGGAGCCGGCGACCAGCAGGTGGGGCATCTTGGCCAGGTCGGAAACAACGGTGCGGCCGAAGATGTCCTTGCCCAGGGCCATCGGCAGTCGGCCGCCGGTCTTCTGGAACTCCTCGGAAGCGAAGATTTCCTTGAGATAGACGGTCTCCCGGTCCCGGTTGGGGATCTCGATGCCGACCACGCCGCGGCCCGGGATCGGAGCGACGATGCGAATGGAGAGGGCCTTGAGCGCCATGGAGAGGTCATCGGAGAGCCCGGCAATCTTGCTGACCTTGACCCCGGGGGCCGGGGCGAACTCGTACATGGTGACCACCGGTCCCGGCTTGACCTCGACGATTTCTCCCTGCACGTTAAAATCCTGGAGCTTCTTTTCGAGGATCCTCGCCTGCATCGTCAAGGTATCGCGGTCCACCGGCCTGGCTGCCTCGCCCTCATGGTCGAGCAGCGACAGGGGCGGTTTGTGGTAGGTGCCCGACGCTACGAGGAAGTCGAAGGCCTCCTGGGCGGCCTCATCCTCCATCTTTTTCCTTTTGGCGGCCTTGGGGGGCGCCGGCAGCGGCCTGGGCTCCGGCCGGATAATGACCGGGTCCGCGCTGAGGCGCTCCCCCTTGTCCCGGGCCGACTTTTCCCGGACCGCGTCGAACGCCTCACGGCGCTGCACGAGCCAGGTCCCGAAGCGGCCCAGCATCCCCTCGAGGAACAGAACCACGGAGAAGCGGGCCACCAGCATC
>DATBML010000094.1:0-5893 GCA_036554885.1 Desulfuromonadales bacterium | reverse complement strand
CACTTGTAGAGACGCAGCCCTTTCTGCAGTTCGGCGAAGGTCGCCTCGGAGGGAATCCGCTGCCGCAGCTCCGCCAGCATCGTCGCCTCATCCTTGGCGCGGCGAAGCTCTCCCGCCGCGAAGAGGTCATGGAAATGGTCGGGCTTGCGGCAGAGAATGCCGGTCAGGAAGGGAGAGGCGCCGAGCACCGTGAGCAGTTGCCGGCGCTCGCGCTCAGAGCCGAGAACGGCAAGCAGTTCGTTCTGCCAGGCAGTATTGGTCAATTGTTCGAGGCTGTTGAGGGCCAGATCGGGATCGGCGGTCTGCAGGGCGGCGAGGGCGACGGCGGCGAGCAGGGAACAGTCCGGCACCACGGCATGCAGCAGCTTCAGATTGGCAGCGCTGCGGCGCGGGTCGGCGAAGCCGAACTCCGCCACCAGCGGCTTCAGGGCTGCCTCGGTGCCGGCCGCGCAGGCCATGGCGAGCTGTCGGGCGAGAATCGTCGGATCCATATCAACCCCCAACCAGGCAGGAGTTTTTCACGCGAAGCCGCGAAGAACGCGAAAAACCCGAGGCGTCTGGACCGCGGCCAGGCAAACAACCCGGAGGCGCGGTTTTTCGAAAACGAATGGCTTTTACTTCGCGCCCTTCGCGGCTTCGCGTGAGACCGGTTTACCCGGAGTCATTTCCCCTCGACCAGTGCCTGCAACCCCCGCTGGTAATCTCCCTTGACCACGCCGCGCTCGGTGATGATGGCGGTGATGAAGCGCGCCGGGGTGACGTCGAAGGCGGGGTTGCGCACGGCGACGCCGGCCGGGGCGAGCTGCCTCTCGCCGCTGTGGGTGACCTCGCGGGCTGAGCGCTCCTCGATGGGAATGTGGCTGCCGTCGGGGATGGCGAGGTCGATGGTGGAGATGGGCGCGGCGACGTAGAAGGGGATGCCGTGCTCCCTGGCCAGCACCGCCACCGTGTAGGTGCCGATCTTGTTGGCGGTGTCGCCGTTGGCGGCGATGCGGTCGGCGCCGACGATGACGCAGTCGATCTCGCCCTTGCTCATCAGGTGGCCGGCCATGTTGTCGCAGATCAGGGTGACCGGGATGGCGTCCTGCATCAGCTCCCAGGCGGTCAGCCTTGCCCCCTGCAGCCAGGGGCGGGTCTCGTCGGCGAAGACGGCGACCTTCTTCCCCGCTTCGACCGCCGCCCGGATGACGCCGAGTGCCGTTCCGTAACCGCCGGGGGCCAGCGCCCCGGCATTGCAGTGGGTGAGAATGCGCCCGCCGTCGGGGATGAGCGGCTCGCCGTTTTTTCCCATGGTGCGGTTGAGCCGGTCGTCTTCCTCGGCGATCTCGACCGCCTCGGCCAGCAGGCGTGCCTTCAGGTCGACGCCGGCCAGATGGGCATGCGCCCGGGCGCACGTCTTCATCCGCTCCAGCGCCCAGAAGAGGTTGACCGCCGTCGGCCGGGTGGCGGCCAGCACCGCGCAGACCTGTTCGAACTCGGCCATGAACTCCTCGAAGCTGGTCGCGATGATGTCACGTGCGCCGAAGGCCGCACCGAAGGCCGCGGCGACGCCGATGGCCGGCGCCCCGCGCACCACCATCGTCCGGATTGCCTCGGCCACGGCGCGGTAGTCCGTATATTCCAGCCAGACCTCCTCGGCCGGGAGCAGTCGCTGGTCGATCATTTTCAGGATGCCGTTTTCGAACAGAATCGGTTTGATGGACATGAATAAACTCCTAAAGGGCCGTTTTAAGTTTCGAGTTTTAGGTTTTAGGTTTAGACCCTGATTTAAAACTTAAAACCGAAAACCTAAAACGGATTCTAACTCAGCTTCTTCTTCAGCAACTCGTTCACCGCCGCGGGATTCGCCTTCCCCTTCGACGCCTTCATCACCTGACCGACGAAGAAGCCGAAGACCTTCTCCTTGCCGGCGCGGTACTCCTCCACCTGGCCCAGGTTGGCGGCGATGATTTCGTCGATGAGGCTCTCGATGGCGCCGGTATCGGTCACCTGCCGCAGCCCCTGCTCCTCGATGACGGCGTCGGCCGGCTTGCCACTCTTCCACATTTCGTCGAAAACGGTCTTGGCGATCTTGCCGGAAATGGTGCCGTCGTCGATGCGTGCCAGCATTCCGGCCAGCATCGCCGGTGTCACCGGGCTCCCGGCGATGCCGAGGCCGCTCTCGTTGAGCGCCCGCGTCACTTCCCCCATCACCCAGTTGGAGCAGATCTTGCCATTGCCGTGCAACCGGACGCATTCGTCATAGTAATCGGCCATCGCCCGCTCGGCGGTAAGCACCTCGGCATCGTAGCGGGGAATGCCGTACTCGCGGATGAAACGATCGAGCCTGGCGGCGGGCAGTTCGGGAAGTTCCCGGCGCACCTGCTCGACCCATTCCCGGGAGACAACCAGGGGCACGAGGTCGGGATCGGGGAAATAGCGGTAGTCGTGCGCCTCCTCCTTCCCGCGCATGGAGCGGGTGGTGCCGCTGGCGCTGTCGAAGAGGCGGGTCTCCTGAATCACCCGGCCGCCCTCGTCGAGGATCTCGGCCTGACGGGCTACCTCGTACTCGATCGCCTGCTTGATGAAGCGAAAGGAGTTGATGTTCTTCAATTCGGCGCGGGTGCCGAACTCTTTCTGCCCCCAGGGGCGGATGGAAACGTTGGCATCGCAGCGAAAGGAGCCCTCTTCGAGGTTGCCGTCGCACACCCCGAGGTAGACGACGATCTGGTGCAGCTTCTTCAGGTAGGCGATTGCCTCGTCGGCGCTGCGCATGTCCGGCTCGGAGACGATCTCCAGCAGCGGCGTGCAGGCACGGTTCAGGTCGACGAAGGAGGCTCCGGCCTCCGCCGGAGTCTCGCCGTGCAGCAGCTTGCCGGCATCCTCCTCCATGTGGATGCGGGTGATGCCGACCGTCTTGGCGCCATCCTCCTCCGTTTCGATCTCCAGGCGGCCATGCTCGCAGATGGGAAGTTCGAACTGGGAGATCTGGTACCCCTTGGGCAGGTCGGGGTAGAAGTAGTTCTTGCGGGCGAAGACCGAGCGCGGGGCGATGCGGCAGTCGGTTGCCAGACCGGTCTTGATGGCGAATTCCACGACCTTGCGGTTGAGCACCGGCAGCGCCCCGGGCAGCCCCAGGCAGACCGGGCAGGTCTGGCTGTTGGGCGCACTGCCGAAGGCAGTCGAGCAGCCGCAGAAGATCTTGGTGGCGGTGGTCAGCTGGACGTGGACTTCCAGGCCGATGACGGTTTCGTATTTCATAAGACCTCGTCATTGGTCATTGGTCATTGGTCATTGGTTTTAAAACAAATGACAAATGACCAATGACTAGATTGCAGGTTTTCTTCTTCTATGCCACTCCGTCGCCTGCTCGAAGGCGTAGCCCGCCCGCAGGAGTTCCGCCTCGCCGAAGGGCTTGCCGATCAGTTGCAGGCCGATGGGGAGGCCCGCCGCCGAGTAGCCGCAGGGGACGCTCATGGCGCAAGTTCCAGCCAGGTTGACCGGAATGGTGAAGATGTCCGAGAGATACATCTGCAGCGGATCGCCAGACTTCTCGCCGAGGCGGAAGGCCGGCGTCGGCGCCACCGGGGTAAGTATCACGTCGACCTGGTTGAACGCCTCGAGAAAATCCTGGCGGATCAGGGTGCGCACCTTCTGTGCCTTGAGGTAGTAGGCGTCGTAGTATCCGGAAGAGAGGGCATAGGTGCCGAGCATGATGCGCCGCTTGACCTCGGCGCCGAAGCCGGTGGCCCGGCTCTTCATATACATGTCGATCAGGCCCCTGCCCTCCTCGACGCGCAGCCCGAAGCGAACTCCGTCGTAGCGGGCGAGGTTGCTCGAGGCCTCGGCGGTGGCAATCAGATAGTAACAGGCGACCGCGTAGTCGGTATGGGGCAGACCAACCTCGACGGTTTCGGCGCCAAGCTGCCGGTAGGTGGCGATGGCCGCCTCCATTGCAGCCTTCACCTCGGGATCGAGCCCCTCGATGAAGTACTCCCGCGGCAGGCCGATGCGCAGCCCCTTGACTCCATCACGCAGGTTGGCCCGGTAGTCGGGAACGGGGGTGTCGACCGAGGTCGAATCGGCGGGATCGTACCCGGCCACCGCCTGCAGCAGGATGGCGCAGTCCTCGACATCCCGGGCCAGCGGGCCGACCTGGTCGAGGGAAGAAGCGTAGGCGATGACGCCGTAGCGGGAAACCCGGCCGTAGGTCGGTTTCAGCCCGACCACCCCGCAGTGGGACGCCGGCTGGCGGATCGAACCGCCGGTGTCGGTCCCGAGGGTCCCCGCCGCCTGCCGGGCCGCCACGGCCGCGGCGCTCCCCCCCGAGGAGCCGCCGGGAACCGTCTCCGCGTTCCAGGGGTTTTTGACCGGTCCGAAGGCGGAGTTCTCGTTGGAGCTGCCCATGGCGAACTCGTCCATGTTGAGCTTGCCGAGGAGCACCGCACCGCGCGCCTTGAGACGGGCCACGGCCGTGCCGTCGTAGGGGGGAACGAAGTTCTCCAGGATCTTCGAGGCGCAGGTGGTACGCACCCCCTCGGTACAAAAAATGTCCTTGAGTGCCAGCGGAATGCCGGTCAGCAGGTCGGCCGCGCCATCGGCCAGGCGCCGGTCGGCCGCAGCCGCTGCCGCCAATGCCTCATCCTCGCACACCGTGATGAAGGCGTTGACCCGGCCGTCGGTGGCGGCGATCCGCGCAAGGTAGGCCCGGGTCAGATCAACCGAGGTCAGCTCGCCGGCGACGAGCCTGGCGTGCAGTTCATGAATCGTCAGTTCAGTCAGTCCCATGGTTTTCTCTTCGTGAGGGGTGAGGAGTGAGGAGAGAGGCGTAAAGACCTTTTCGCCTCACTCCTCACCCCTCACGCCTCACGGTTTATTATTCGATTACCCGCGGCACCTTGAAGCAGCCGAGGCCGGCGGCCGGGGCGTTCTGCAGGGCTTTTTCCACGCCGATGGACGGCTTGATCTCATCCGCACGGAAAGCATTCTCCATTGGCACGGCGTGTGCAGTCGGGACGATGCCGTCGGTGTTCAGAGAGTTGAGCTTTTCCACATACCCCAGAATGGCGTCCATCTGGCCGGTCAGGGCGCTCAACTCCTCCTCTTCGAGGGCGAGACGAGCCAGCTTGGCGACCTGTTCGACCTGGGACCGGCTTATTTTCATGACGGGGACCTCCATATCCTCTTCAATTCGGCAGGTGGGCAAATTACCACGGGAATACGGTCTTTTCAAGCTTTTCGGGAGTGCAGCGCCACCTTCTTAACCGTACTTGCCGTTCACCCTTTGCCTTTCCAAGGCGAACTGCTAGAATAATCTACGTGGTAAATGTTAACTCAAACTGTGGACAAAGGAGAAACGCATGAAAAGAACTCTTGTCATTTGCATCGCCGTCGCCCTGACTGTTGCGGGCTGCGCCCAGCCGATGACCAAGACGCAGAAAGGTGCTGCCATCGGTACGGGTGTCGGCGCGGCTGCCGGCGCCGGCCTCGGTCAGGCCATCGGCGGCGACACCAAGGCGACCCTGCTCGGCGCCGGCATCGGCGCGGTGGTCGGCGGCCTGGCCGGCGGCGGCATCGGCCGGTACATGGACAACCAGGAAGCGGCGATGCGCCAGCAGCTGGCCAGCGTGGAAGGGGCGAGCATCCAGCGCAATGCCGACTTGCTGGCGGTCACTTTCAAGTCCGACGTCCTCTTCGACACCAACTCTTCGGCCCTCAAGGCGGGCTCCTATGATGAGATAAGCCGGGTCGCCCAGGTGCTGGTCCAATACCCGGAGACCACCATCCAGATCGCCGGCCACACCGACAGCACCGGCAGCGAGACATACAACCAGCAGCTCTCGGAGCAGCGTGCCCAGGTGGTGAAGAATGCCCTGGCCGGCCAGGGGGTCAACCCGGCCCGGATGATGGCCAT
>DATBML010000064.1:0-8621 GCA_036554885.1 Desulfuromonadales bacterium | reverse complement strand
CAGGGCAGAAAAAGTGCTTGCCGCTACCGAAAATTCCCAGGTCGGCGGCGATCTTGCGCACGGCGGCGGGGTCCCGGATGCGATCGTCCCATTCGCGGCGGTTGTCGGGCATGGCGGCAGCCTCCTGTAGCGGCCTTCTGTGATCCGGATTCCGTTGGCTTGCCCGCAATGGCACAGGCCCTGCCACACTATACCATGACAGGATGCGGGCTCATCCCCTTGCGCTGGGAAAGGAAAGGCCGCCCTCCAGCGCGCGAGCGGCCTCAATATCTGTGGCGGGAGGGCTTACCCTTCGGCTTTCCAGTGGCCATGCAGATTGCAGTATTCGCGGGCAGTGACTTCCCGGGCGCTGATGGGGAAGACCGCTTCCGGTTTTTCGCCGGGATGGAGAAATTGTCGGTAGGCCTTGCCGTCGGCGAGCAGTTCGATCCACTCGATGAAGTGCGCTTCTTCCATTGGGTGGGCGACGCTGCCGACCCGGACGGTTATCTTGCCGTCCCCCATGTCGATGACGGGAACGTGTTTTTCCTTGGCTGCGTCGACGGTATTTTCCTCCATCAGTTTCATCTTCTGGTTGCAGCAGACCAGAGGGGCGGCGCCGGAGTGCAGCACCTCGACAATATTGCCGCAGATTTCACATTTGTAGATTTCCAGTTGTTTGGGCATGAGCGATTCTCCTTGGTCCGAATGGTTTTAGTCATCAAATGTACCATATCGATGGGGACGCGCAACCAATTGCTTGCGCCGCACGCTTTTCAGGGCTTGGCGCCCCCACCCGGCGGTCGGGAAAAGTACAGGATTGGAAATCACCCGCCGTGTTACGCCTGTGCCGCGCAGGCATGCAATCGTGCACGCTCTGTAACATTCTAAAAAAAATAAATGATCTTACTGGGCGAATATCGGGGATAATTTTTAATTTTTTCTTATTGCCAAAAAACGCCGGTCAGTATAAAGGTTAATCCATTATATCAAGCAAATCTTATCCGAAAAGGTGTTGCATGAGGTTCGTGTGCATATCTCTATCAGTTGTTTTTCTTTTTACCCTGTCGTCCCGGTTCCTGCAGGCGGCGGAGGTTGTCCGGCCAAAGACAACGGCCGGGACCGATGTCGCCTTTCTGCTCAACCTGGCCCATTCGGGCAAAATTGAGGCGCAACTCCTGCTCGGCGAATACTATCTTGACCGGCAGGAATATGCGGAGGCGTTGCCGTGGCTGCGCCTGGCGGCAGGTCAGGGGGAGGTTGAGGCCCAGCGTCGCCTGGCGTTGATGTATGAGACCGGACAGGGGGTGCCGCGCGACTATGAACAGGCTGCCTTCTGGTTGCGCTGTGCAACGGAGCAGGGAGATGCTCTCGCTTTTTACAAGGAAGGTTTCTGCTATTCGACCAGTGCCGGGGTTCCCTGAATGTAAGGAGCCGTGATAGCGATTCATCGTCAAGCAAACGGGGGCCTGCGGTAGCGCAGACCCCCGTTTTTTAAACAAAAAAGGCCCCGAACGGGGCCTTTGAAGGCGGGAAGATTCGGATCTTTTACTTTTTGTGGCAATCGCCGCACTTGGTCGGGCCGGCGCCCTTGCTGGTGTGGCAATCTTTGCAGAGGGCGTGGCCCTTGTCCTTGTCGAGTTCAATCTTGCCCGGAGTGCCTTCGCCATGGCAGACCTTGCACTCCATCGACTCGCTGTGTTTCTTGTGGTTGAAGGTAACGTTCCCGTTTTTGGCCGTGAGCGTGACCGTGTCGGCGGCCATCGCCGTCGAGGCGGCGAAGGCGACGAGCATTGCAGCAACGAGCAGTTTCTTCATGATTCTTCTCCTCCTGTTTGTGGGGAATGTTAATGCGGAATAACTTTAAACAAAATAATTAAAGTTTGTCAAGGCGAAAGCTGGGCAAAAAGCAGGGGCCGGCACATCGTACCGGCCCCTGCTTTTTGCAAGTGGAGCCACCCATCGGATTTGAACCGACGACCTACTGATTACGAATCAGTTGCTCTACCAGCTGAGCTAGGGTGGCGAATTTTTATGAGGCTCATGTATTTAACGTAAATCGGCCGGGATGTCAACGGGTTTTGGGGTTTTGGGGAGACCAGCGTTTGCTGTCTTGCGGGCAGTCGAGATTGCAGTTAGAATGCCGGCACCTTATCCCGGACGAGTTTTCATGGACTTCCGCACGGATCCTGGCGCCAGAACCAGCCAGGACAACGCTGGCATCGTAGCCGCCATCAACGACACGGTCGCTGACGCCGGGACGCACAAAGCGCTACTGATCGAGGAGAACACCGGGTGATACTCCCCTCGCCGCTGCTGGAAGGGCGTCTGCTGCGCCGCTACAAGCGTTTCCTCGCCGATGTGGAACTGGCCGACGGCCGCCTCGTCACCGCTCACACTCCCAACACCGGCAGCATGCTGCAGTGCGCCGTCCCCGGCCACCGCGTACTTGTTTCCGTTGCCGGCAACCCGGCGCGCAAGCTCGGTTTCACCTTGGAGTTGATCGAGGTGAACGGGTTCTGGGTCGATACCCACACGCACCGCACCAACCGGGTTGTGGAGGAGGGGCTGCGAAACGGCGCAATCGCCGAGCTCTCCGGCTGCCGCATTACCCCGGAGTCCCGCTACCACGACAGCCGCATCGACTTTTTGCTGGAACGTTCCGGGGAGAAAACGCTGGTCGAGGTGAAGAATGTAACACTCACGGCCGCTGCCGGCATTGCCTGCTTTCCCGATGCGGTCACCGTTCGTGGCCAGAAACACCTGCGCGAGCTGATGCGGGCGCGCACCGAAGGATACCGCTCGGTGATCTTTTTTCTCGTGCAGCGCGGAGAAGCGACCGCCTTCGCTCCGGCGGACGCCATCGACCCCGAGTACGGCCGGCTGCTGCGCCAGGCGGCAAAAGCGGGCGTCGAAGTGTTGGCGTACAAAAGCGTCGTTACCCCGGAGGAAAACCGGGTGGGGGAGAGGATCCCTGTGATGCTTGAGTCCTGAGCCCTGAAGACGGAAGGTGGAAGACAGATGAAGGTTATTGCTGTCATCCGTCCTCTGTCCTCCGTCTTCAACATTCTGTAAGGGATCATCAATCACCAATCACGGACTTTTATGCGCGCCGTCGGCCTGATCACCGAGTACAATCCATTCCACAACGGGCACCTGCATCATCTGCAGGAAAGCCGCAAGGCGGCCGATGCCGAAGTGGCGGTGGCGGTGATGAGCGGGCACTTCCTGCAGCGCGGTGAACCGGCCCTGGTTGACAAGTGGGTGCGCACAAGGATGGCGCTCGCTGCCGGAGTCGATGTGGTGGTGGAACTCCCCTTCCCCTGGGCATGCAACAGCGCCCCTCGTTTTGCGGAAGGAGCGGTGCGATCACTCGATGCCCTTGGCGGCCTCGATGCCATCTGCTTCGGCAGCGAAGCGGGCGAACTTGGCATCCTGCAGGCCGGTGCCGAGCTTCTTCTGCAACATGAGGGCGAGCTGGTCCGACGCACCTCCAGCCTGTTGCGTTCGGGGTTGACCTATCCGGATGCCCGGGCACAGGTGTTGGCTCAACTGGCCGAAAATGCCGGAGTGGCCGAGTTGCTGCGCAGTCCCAACAATATCCTTGGGATCGAGTATCTCAAGGCGCTGCGCCAGACCGGCAGCGCCTTGAGTCCGTTGACCATCCCCCGCATCGGCGCCGGTTACCACGACCTCGAAGCAGTCGGCGCTCTCGCCAGTGCCACCGGCATCCGCCGCCTGCTCGCCGAGGATGCTGCAGTTACCCCTTTTCTCCCCGAGCCCGTCCATGCCGTCCTGAAGCAGGCTCTGGACGCCGGCCATGCCGTAGCCGACGAGAATCTGCATCGTCTGCTGCTGGCGCGCATCGGCCGCGGGGCGACGAGCCTGGTCCCGCTTTACCAGGTCGAGGAAGGGATCGAAAACCGTCTGGTAGCGGCTGCCGACACCAGCCGCAGCTACCGGGAACTGGTCGACGCCGTCAAGGCGCGGCACTTCACCCGCACCCGCATCCAGCGCCTGCTCTGCTACATTCTCAACGAAGTGGAGCGGGAGGAAATGTCGGAATTTCTTGCCGTCGGGCCGCTCTACCTGCACCTCCTCGGATGTACGAAGCGGGGCCGGGCTTTTCTCGCCGTCTGCCGTAAACGTCTGAGCCTGCCGCTGATTGCCAACTATTCCCGCCTCCATGCGGCCCTGAAACGTCACTACGGCCCGCAAGGCGCCCGCTATCGTCTGGCCGAGCGGATGCTCGCCCTGGAAATGCGTGCCACGCGCAACTACACCCTGTTGATGAAGAAGTGGGATGGGGGGAGTCGGAACCGGGATTTTTTCGAAGAGATGAGATCCGAGGGAGACGGGGTGTAGGGTACTGCCCGGTTCGGGCAGGCACAAGGCCTGCCCCTACACGATCAGATTGGGCAGTTCATTGGTGTCATCGTGTTTGGCCGGGAAATGTCCCTCGAGCAGTTCGCCGCAGCGACCGATAGCCGCACAGAGGGCGTCGCAGGCGCGGCCCTCCTGGATGCCGGTGGTCACCGTCTGGACGATTTCGTCCCAAGTGTGCAGGGGAACGACGTTGTTGATGCCACGGTCGGCCAGGACGTAGACGCGGTGCTCGAAGAGGGAGATGAGGATCAGGATGCCGGTTTCGTCACGGGTGTGGTGCAGCCCCTGCTCGACGAAGGAGACCAGGGCCTTCTCCTCGACCTCGGCGGCGATCTCGGCGGGGTGGACCAGCAGGCGCTTGAGCCCGGGCGAGAAGCGCACCAGCCACTTGCAGGGAAGGTAGAGGGCGAGGAAAATCGGCAGAAAGACCCATTCGGAAGATTCTCCGAAGGCCCAGGCCAGCAGCAGGGCTGTTCCCATGGCGAAACAGCCGCCGCCGAGGATCTCGGCCCGCGGGTAGTCGTAGGAGGTATCGACCACCAGAGGTACGATTTCGCCGCTGGTTTTCATCTCCGCGGCACGTACGGCCGCCTCGATCCGGGCCTTTTCCCTGTCGTTAAAGAAATTCCTGGCTTTGGTCATAAAATTCTTATCTGCAGTTAAGTTGAAAACCGTTAGGGGAAAGTCGGTTGGGGGCCGTGCCTGCTCCGATGCGGTCGTACTTGACCGCCCCTTCACCAACTCCCCGATGAACCGCCGCCGCCGAAGCCGCCCCCACCGCCGGAAAATCCTCCCCCTCCGCCGAAACCGCCGCCTCCACCGCCGAAAGGAGGGCCGCCGACCCAGAAGCCGCCGCGGTGGTGATGCCGGTGGTTCGATCGGGAGCCGCCGAGCCGGCTCAGCAGCGGCAGGCCGAAGAAAAGCAGGGGGAAGAGCCAGCCGATGCCGCCGGTCCTCTTGCGGCCGGTAGTGCGCCCCGTCCCCTGGTACTCGCCGCGCACCGCCTCGGCCATGGCGGCGACCCCGGCGGTCACCCCGCCGTCGAAGTCGCCGGCCTTGAAGCGCGGAGATATCTCTTGATCGACGATTCGGCCGGCGAGCAGGTCGGTGAGACGTCCTTCGAGACCGTAGCCCACTTCGATGCGGATCTTCCGTTCGGCCTTGGCGATCAGCAGCAGGGCGCCGTTGTCCTTTCCCTTCTGTCCGATCTCCCAGGCCTCCGCCACCTTCAGCGCATATTCCTCCAGCGCTTCCCCATCGAGCGACGGAACGGTGAGAACGACGAACTGGGTAGAGTCGCTGCGCTCGAAATCGCGCAGGAAGGTTTCGAGCTTCACCACCGTCCCTGGCGAGAGAATGCCGGCGCGGTCGTTGACGTAACCGGTCGGCCGGGGGATCTCCAGCGCCAGAACGGCCGCCGGTAGCCAGAGGGCCAGAAACAGCAGCGGGATGAGACGGCGCAGGGTCATCCTAGAATTTCACCTTCGGTGCCTGCTCGGCGCCTGCCTGGGCCTTGAACGGTTCCTTGCGTTCGAGGTGCAGCAGGAAGTTGTTGGTCAGGTTGTTGGGAAAGGTGCGGATCGAGCTGTTGAAGGTCTGCACCGCCGCGTTGTAGCGCTGGCGGGCGACGTTGATGCGGTTCTCCGTCCCCTCCAGTTGGTGCTGCAGGTCGAGGAAGTTCTGGTTGGCCTTGAGGTCGGGATAGCGCTCGGCCACCACCAGCAATCGCGAGAGGGCGCCGGAGAGCTCGCCCTGGGCGGCCTGGAACTTTTCCAGGGTCGCCGGATTGTCGAGGTCCTTGGCCGTAACGTTCATCTGGCCGACCTTCGCCCGGGCCTCGGTGACCGCCTGCAGGGTCTCGCGCTCGTGCCCGGCGTAGGCCTTGACCGTCTCCACCAGGTTGGGGATGAGGTCGGCGCGGCGCTGGTAGGTCGCCTCGACGTCAGCCCAGGCAGCGAAAACCGCCTCCTCGTTCTGCTGCATCTGGTTGTAGCCGCAGCCGGAGAGGAGGGGGAGGGTGGCGAGCCCGCAGAGGATGAGCAGCATCAGACGTTTGCGCATGGCGTGTTGCTCCTTTTGAATAAAGTCGGATCGTTAAATGGTAACCTCGACAGAAACAAAGCCATCAAGGCCGGTTACGATTGAGTCAATATAGGCACCTGAGGCGATATTGTAAAGGGCGTTCCGGCGGGTTCTACTGTTTAACGGATTCATCGAGGAGAAGCTCCGCTGCCCGCGCCGCCTTGTCGACGAGTTCCGGCGATTCCAGTTCCTTTTCCGTCGGTGCGGCGCCCAGCTCCCGAAACTTGCGGGCGGTGACCAGCACCCGTGTTTCCAGTGAGGCGACCGTCTTGTTGTAGGAGTCGACCGCCCGGTCGAGCCCCTTGCCGACGCCGGCGAAGTGGCCGGCCAGGGTGGCGATGCGTTCGTAGAGGATGCGGCCGAGGTCGCTGATTGCCTGGGCGTTCTCGGCGATCTGCTCCTGTCGCCAGCCGTAGGCCACGGCCCGCAGCAGGGCGATGAGGGTGGTGGGGGTGGCGAGCAGCACCCGGTTATCGACGCCGAACTCGATCAGCGAGGGGTCCTGCTCGAGGGCGGCAGCGAAGAACATTTCGCCGGGGAGAAAGAGAACGACAAATTCCGGGGTGGACTGGAACTGGGCCCAGTAGCCCTTGGCCGAGAGCTTTTGCAGGTGGCTGCGGATCTGCCGGGCGTGGTCCTTGAGCCGCGCCCGTTTTTCGTTCTCGTCCGTCGCCTCCAGCGCCTCGAGGTAGGCCTGCAGGGGAGCCTTGGCATCGATGACGATATTCTTGGCGTTCGGCAGCTTGACGAGCATGTCCGGGCGCAGTCGGCCCTCTTCGGTGGTGGTCGATTCCTGCTCGGCGAAGTCGCAGTAGGCGAGCATTCCGGCCATCTCCACCACCCGCCTGAGCTGGATCTCACCCCAGCGGCCGCGCACCGTCGGCGTGCGCAGGGCCTTGAGGAGGCTGGACGTCTCGTTCTCCAGCTTCGCCTGGGTGGTCAGCAGCGACTTGAGCTGTTCGTCGAGACGGGCATAGGCGCCGGTACGGGCCCGCTCCAGATCGAGAATCCGGCCGTCAACCTTGTCGAGGGCCTCCTTCAGCGGTCCGACCAGCTGGCCGATCGCCTGCTGGCGCGACTCCAGGTCACCGCGTGCCCCCTCCTGAAATCTCTCCAGAGTGCTTTTTGCCAGGTGCATGAAGGCCTGGTTGTTGCTGGAGAGCGCCTCGGCCGAGAGGGCCTTGAAGGCATCGGCCAGCTTCGTCCGCGCCTCTTCGAGCAGGATGAACTTCTCGGCGGCGGCCTTGCGCTCCTCTTCCAGGCGCGTCGCCAGTTGCGCCAGGCGGGCCTGCAGCCCGGCATTTTCGCCGCGCAGTCGGACAGCCTCCGCAACGCTGCGCTCGAGGGCGGTTCCCCCCTCCTCGATCTGCCGGTTCCGCCCCGCAATCCGTTCCTGCAGGGCGGCCAAATCCGCAGCCAGCTCCAGGCGTCCGGCTTCGCGGGCCTGCGCTTCTCGCCCGCGCTGAATCAGCCAGGTGACCAGGGCGCCGAGCAGGACTCCGGCGATGAGGGTGATGGGCAGGGTGAAGGAACTCATTTTTGGGAAACTCCGCAAGGGGCCGGCCGGCTGTTTTCCGCGCCAACATAGCAGTGCGGGGCGTCGGCTGCAAGGCAAAAGGCGGATTATCCCGGCAACCTCCATGCCTCTGCGGCGTGACGTCGCCGCGTGTTCAATTCAACCCGTCAGGGCGCATGCCGTGCCGATTGTGGGCCGGGCCACGTTGTTTTACACTAGTAGCAGGGAAGGATTCTTCGGGTGATTGGCCGGTGCGGGAACACCGGCCCAGTGTCCCGTCAAGGAGCGGAAAATGTGGAGAAAATTTGGAGCGACTCTCGTGACGGTCTCAATCCTGGTTTTCTGGGCGGCCGGCAATCTGTTCGCATTTCGCTGCGGCAGCGAACTCGTGGAAAATGGAGACCGGAAGATCGAGGTCCTGAAGAAGTGTGGCGAACCCGATTCGGTCGACGAGTGGGAGGTGGTCAGACATACACCGGCTTTTCGGTTCACCCTGCGGACGAACGGTCTGGAGAGGGTAAGAGTCGAGGAGTGGACCTACAATTTTGGCCCGCAGAGGTTTCTGCAGATCTACCGGTTCGAAAACGGCGAGGTGGTCGAAATGAAGTTCGGAGATTACGGCTTCTGACTTGGCTGCGGGCGTTTCTCCCAACCCTCG
>DATBML010000491.1:0-5464 GCA_036554885.1 Desulfuromonadales bacterium | reverse complement strand
AGCTGGGTCTTTACATCGGGGTTTCGAAAATATCAACCAAGGTCGACCAGGCAGCCGACACCTTCTATGTCCAGGATATTTTCGGCCAGAAAATTACACATGCGGAGAAGCTTGAGGAGATCAGAAGCCGATTGCTGGAGAGTCTGGAAGCAGAGTAAGGCGTGAGGAGTGAGGCGTAAAAGCCTTTACCCCTCACTCCATACTCCTCACTCCTCACGGTTATTTATGAACCAATACCTCGACCATTTTCTCAATTACCTGCTGGTTGAGCGGGGGCTCTCGGCCAACACGCTTGACGCCTACGGGAGGGACCTCGCCCGCTATCTCGACTTTCTCGAAAAAGAAGGTGTGGGCAATCCGGACGGGGTTACTCCGCCGCAGGTTCTGCGGTTTCTGGCGCGGCTCAAGGAGTCTGGCCTGTCGGCGCGCAGCCGGGCCCGGGCGCTCGTGTCGCTGCGCATGTTCCACAAGTTCCTGCTGGCGGAAAAAATTGCCACCGTCAACCCTACTTCAAGGATCGAGGCTCCGCGCAGCATACAAGGTCTTCCGCACACCTTGAGCCCGACCGAGGTGGAGCGTCTCCTCGCCGCCCCCGTCGGCGCGGAGGCCTTCGCCTGCCGGGATCGGGCCATGCTCGAGCTCCTTTATGCCACCGGTCTGCGGGTTTCGGAACTGGTCGGGCTGAAGCTGGAGGATCTGCAACTGGACGTCGGCTACCTGTTTGCGTTTGGCAAGGGGAGCAAGAGACGCATTGTCCCGATGGGAGAGACGGCCATCTTCGAGCTGCGTCGCTATCTCGTCGATGGCCGTCCTTTTCTCGAGCGGGAGCCGGCCAGCCTGCATCTCTTCCTCAATCGGGCCGGCAGGGGGTTGACACGCCAGGGGTTCTGGAAGATTATAAAACGCCGCGCGCGGGAGGCCGGGATCAGCAAAAACATCACACCGCACACCTTGCGTCATTCATTTGCCACGCATTTGCTGGAAAACGGGGCCGATCTGCGGGCGGTCCAGACGATGTTGGGGCATGCAGACATCTCTACGACGCAGATCTACACCCATGTCACCCGGGAGCGGCTGCGCCGGATTCATGAGCAGTATCATCCGCGCGGGTGATTAAGTTCGCGCCGAACTGTCAATGACAGCTTTTATCGTGAACCGTGAACCCTGAGGCGAGAACTGTTAAAGGCAGTTTCGGGTCACGGTTCACGTGTTGCGGTTAACCGATTTCCAGAGGATTTATGAAATTCATTGTACTTCTCGGCGACGGCATGGCCGATGAACCGCTGGCGGAACTCGACGGCAAGACTCCCCTGGAGCATGCCAGAACGCCGAATATGGATGCCCTGGCCCGTGGGGGGCAGTTGGGCCTGGTTGAGACCGTTCCCCGGGGATTCCATCCCGGCAGCGATGTTGCCAACCTGTCTGTTTTCGGCTACGACCCGGCCAGCTGCTACAGCGGCCGCTCGCCTCTCGAGGCCGCCAGCATGGGCGTCGAACTCGGCCCTGAGGACGTCGCCTTCCGCCTTAACCTGGTGCACCTTGTCGCCCATCACGGCAAGCTCTACATGGGGGACTTCTCCGCCGGTCACATTTCCACTCCCGAGGCACGCGAGTTGATCGCCGCCTTGCAGGAAGACCTCGGCGGGGACGAGTTCCATTTCTACCCTGGCGTCTCCTATCGCCACCTGATGGTCTGGCGCGGCGGCAAGGACCGGTTGAAGTTTACGCCGCCCCACGACATCACCCATCAGCCCGTTGACGGTCACCTCCCCGTTGGTGAGGGGGCTGACAAGCTCATGCACCTGATGAACTCCTCGCAATTGCTGCTCCATAACCACCCGGTCAATGTGCGGCGCAAGCAGGAGGGGCACCTGACGGCCAACTCGATCTGGCTCTGGGGACACGGCCGCGCACCGAAAATGCCGACATTCCAGCAAAAGTTCGGCATCAGCGGCGCCGTCATATCCGCCGTCGATCTGATCAAGGGAATCGGCATCTACGCCGGCCTCGACGTCATCAACGTGCCGGGTGCCACCGGCTACATCGACACCGATTACCGGGGCAAGGCCGAGGCTGCCCTCGAGGCGCTGCGGACCCGCGACTTCGTCTACCTGCACGTCGAGGCCCCCGACGAGGCGGCCCATGCCGGTAACCTCGAGGACAAGATCCGGGCCATCGAATTCTTCGACGAACTGGTCGTCGGTACCGTCCTGGCTGGCTTGCCGTCTCTCGGGGACCATCGTGTCCTGCTTCTGCCCGATCATCCGACGCCGGTTCGCAAGATGACCCACACACCGGGTCCGGTCCCCTATGTTTTGTACGGCTCCGGCGAGGAGTTCCCGCCGGCGGGAGTCACTTCTTATTGCGAAAAGGAAGCGGCCGCCACCGGCATCGTCGTCGATCCGGGTTTCCAGTTGATGCGACGCCTGATCAAAGGCGAGGGGTGATTTGACGCCGGCGGCGTCGTTTTGTTACATTGCAGATACCGAAGCGCTCTGCGTACGAATCCCGGAAGGATTTGCCTGTGCTGAAGATCGTCATCGATGAGGCGCGCTGCAAGGGTTGCGCTCTTTGCACCATCGCCTGCCCGCGAAACCTGCTGCGGCTGAGCGAGAAACCGACCCGACAGGGGTTCCTGCCGGCGGAGATGCCGGCGGGGTGTGAGCAGGACTGCACCTCCTGCGCCCTCTGCGCGCAGATGTGCCCCGATGTAGCCATCACCGTTTATCGGCCGGGGAAAACGACCTAAAGGCTGAGGAGGGCAGGACGTTTTGCAGAAAAGGCTTTTTGTCAAGGGAAACGAAGCAGTGGCCATGGGTGCTGTCGAAGCCGGTTGTCGCTACTATTTCGGTTACCCGATTACCCCTCAGAGCGACATCCCCGAATACATGTCCCGCGAGCTGCCGAAGCTCGGCGGCACGTTTATCCAGGCGGAAAGCGAAACCGCCTCGATCAACATGCTGCTCGGCGCGAGCGCCAGCGGCGCCCGGGCTATGACCTCCTCCTCCAGTCCCGGAATTTCCCTCAAGCAGGAGGGGATCAGCTACATGGCCGGGAGCGAGCTGCCCGGCCTGATCGTCAATATCTCCCGCTCCGGACCCGGCCTCGGCGGTATCGACGCTTCGCAGGCCGACTACTTCCAGGCGGTCAAGGGCGGCGGGCATGGCGGTTATCGCCTCATCGTCCTGGCACCGAACTCGGTGCAGGAGATGTACGATCTGACCGTCCTCGCCTTCGACCTCTCCGATCGCTACCGCATTCCCGCCATGCTCCTCGGAGATTCGGTTATCGGCCAGATGAAGGAAGCTCTGGTCCCGCATCCGTACCATCCCCCGGCAGACCTGCCGGCAAAACCCTGGGCGGTGGCCGGCAAACTGGGCCGTAGCGACCAGCGGATCGTCAAGTCACTCTATCTTGGCGACGGCGAACTGGAAGCCCACAACTGGCGCCTGCATGAGAAATACCGCCAGCTGAGGGAGCGGGAGGTGCGCTTCGAGGCGATCGTCCTCGAGGATGCCGACATGATTGTTACCGCCTTCGGCTCCGCCGCTCGGATCGCCAAAACCGCCGTGCGTATGGCCAGGGAGTCCGGTCTGCGGGTCGGTCTTTTTCGCCCGATCACGCTTTTTCCTTTTCCAGAGGCGGCCTTGCGCCAGGTGACTGAAGGCTGCAAGAAGGTGCTGTGTGTCGAGCTCAATGCCGGCCAGATGGTCGAGGATGTCCGCCTCTCTGTGGATCGCGATGCCGAGGTCCGTTTCTATGGGCGGCCGCCCGGCGCCGGTTCGCTGCCGACGCCGGAAGAACTCTACGCACAGATCCGCAAGCATTACGAGGCTTGAACCATGACGACGGCCCTGCAGAAAGTTTTCGATCGCCCCGTTTCCCTCAAGGATGTGCAGACCCATTTCTGCCCGGGCTGCCATCACGGTACCATTCATCGGCTGGTGGCCGAGGCGCTGGATCATTTCGCGGTGCAGGAGCGGACCATCGGAGTCGCCTCGGTTGGCTGCAGCGTCTTTCTCTACAGTTATTTCGATGTCGATGTCGTCGAGGCGCCGCACGGGCGGGCGCCGGCGGTGGCGACCGGCGTGAAAAGGGTGCACCCGGACAAGATCATCTTTACCTACCAGGGGGACGGCGACCTGGCCGCCATCGGCACCAGCGAAATCATCCACGCCGCCAATCGCGGCGAGGGGATGACAGTCATTTTCGTCAACAACACCACCTACGGCATGACCGGCGGCCAGATGGCTCCGACCACCCTGCCGCAGCAAAAGACGTCGACTTCACCCTATGGACGCAACGTCCAGTCGGACGGTTATCCCATCCGCATGGCCGAACTGCTGGCCGCCCTCGACGGCACCGCCTATTCGACCCGGGTTGCGGTAAACTCGCCGAAGAATGTCCTGCAGGCCGGCAAGGCGATCCGTCGCGCTTTCCAGTACCAGGTGGAGTCGCAGGGGTTTGCCTTTGTCGAGGTCCTCTCCGCCTGCCCGACCAACTGGGGGATGGATCCCCTCAAGGCCAACGAACGGGTTGGCGACGAGATGATTGCCTATTTCCAGCTTGGAACGTTCAAGGACGTAGCCAAATGAAGTTTTAAGTTTTAGGTTTTAGGATTTAGGTTGTTAAACTTAAAACTTAAAACCTAAAACTTAACACCATGGATTTTCAGGAAAATTTTATGACTCATGACGTATTCATGGCCGGTTTTGGCGGACAGGGGATTCTGCTGATCGGCAACCTGCTCGCCTATGCCGCCATTCGCGAGGGGAAAAACGCCTCCTATTTCCCCGCCTACGGGGTGGAAAAGCGCGGCGGTGCGGCGACCTGCACCGTTGTAGTCTCCGATGACGAGGTCGGTTCACCGGTGATCGGCCGGCCCGGCGCCGCCCTCATCCTCAACCAGCTCTCGATGGACAAGTATTTCGACCGGGTTCGTCCCTGCGGTTTCTGCCTGGTCAACTCGTCCCTGGTCGAAACTGTCCCCGGCGCCCGGGATGACATCGATATCCTCTGTCTGCCCCTTAACGAAATGGCGCTGGAGGTCGGCGATGCGCGCCTGGTCAACATGATCACCATCGGTGCCTATGCCGAGCGTACCGGAGCGGTTGCTCTTGCCAGCCTGAAAGCCGCGCTTGCGGAGGTCCTGCCGGAGCGCAACCATCGCTTCATTCCCCTCAATATCGAAGCGATTGATCTGGGAGCGAAGGCGGCGCAGGCAAAATCGAAAGCATTCGTCCAATAGGACCTATAAGACACATAGGACTCATGGGACTCATAAGGCAATTGCCCCCCGGACTTTGTTATGACGAGAGTCGAATTCATCAAGCTACGCAAGCCTGAAAAAGCCAGACACCTCTGCGAACTGGCCGATGCGTATTTCCGCGGCGGCAAGCGGGTCCTGATCACCGTCCTGGACGACAACCAGGGGGTCACCCTCGACCGCTTCATGTGGACCTGG
>DATBML010000455.1:0-4895 GCA_036554885.1 Desulfuromonadales bacterium | reverse complement strand
AGCCGATGACGGTGCGGACCTGGTCGGACTTGACATAGATGGTGGTGATGCGCGGCGCGTAGGGGGAGAGTTCCGCTCGCGGAGTGGCAATGGCCTCGGCCATTTTACCCATGATGTGGATGCGCCCGGCCCGGGCCTGCTCGAGGGCCTGCTTCATGATCGCCCGATCGACGCCGGTAATCTTGATGTCCATCTGCAGGGCGGCGACGCCATCGGCGGTGCCGGTGACCTTGAAGTCCATATCGCCGAGGTGGTCCTCGTCACCGAGGATATCGGAGAGCACCGCGACGTCGCTACCTTCCTTGATCAGTCCCATGGCGATGCCGGCCACCGGGGCAGAGATCGGTACCCCGGCATCCATCAGCGACAGCGTGGCGCCGCAGACGCTGGCCATCGAGGAGGAACCGTTCGACTCCAGGGTGTCGGATACGATGCGGATGGTATAGGGAAAAGCATCGTGCTTGGGCAGCACCTTGGCGATGGAACGCTCGGCCAGATAACCATGGCCGATTTCCCGGCGTCCGGGGAAAAGACGCATGCTCGTCTCTCCCACGGAGAAGGGAGGGAAGTTGTAATGCAGCATGAACTTCTTGAATTCCATCCCCTGGATGTTGTCCATGCGCTGCTCGTCCATGGAGGTCCCCAGGGCGACGGCCACCAGGGCCTGGGTCTCGCCGCGAGTGAACAGGGCGCTGCCATGGGCGCGGGGCAGGGTCCCGACTTCGCAGGTAACGGGACGGATGGTGGTCATGTCGCGGCCGTCGATGCGCACCTTATCCTTGATGACCATCTGCCGCAGCACGCGCTTGTTGACGGAACCGAGGATGGCGGAAATTTCCCCGCCGCGGCCTTCGAATTCAGCCTCCAGGGCCTCCTTGACTTCGGCCTTGATTTGATCGATGGCGGCGTAGCGTTCCTGTTTGGCCGGGATTTTGCTCGCTTCGATGAGCCGCTGCTCGGCAAGCGCCACGACCTTGGCTTCGAGTTCGGGATCTGCCTTGGCCACTTCGAACTGGCGCTTGGGCTTGCCCGCCAGCTCCTGCAGTTTGAGCTGCAGATCGATCAGCGGCTGCAGGGCAGCGTGGCCAAAGAAGATCGCTTCGAGCATGTCGTCTTCGGAAACCAGGTCGGCTTCGCCTTCGACCATCATGACGGCGTCCCGGGAGCCGGAGACAATAATCTCCATGTCGCTCTCGGTCATCTGCTGCCGGGTCGGGTTGGCGATCAACTGACCGGCCACCCGGCCGACGCGGACGGCGGCGATAGGCCCGGCGAAGGGAATATCTGAGACGACTACGGCCGCCGAAGCAGCCACCATCGCCAGGGTGTCCGGATCGTTGATCAGGTCGGCCGAAACAACGGTCGGCATGATCTGGGTCTCAAAGAGGTACCCCTTGGGAAACAGGGGCCGCATCGGCCGGTCGATGAGGCGGCAGATCAGTGTCTCGCGCTCCGAGGCACCGCGCTCCCGCCGGAAGAAGGAACCAGGTATCTTGCCGGCGGCGTAGAATTTTTCCTGATAGTTGACGGTCAGAGGGAAGAAGTCCTGCCCTTCGCGCATCTTGCTGGCGGAGACGGCGGTGCACAGCACCTTGGTGTCGCCATAGGTGATGACCGTGGCGCCGTGCGCCTGGCGAGCCATCTTGCCCGTTTCGAGGGTCAGCGGCTGGCCGTTGAATTCGATTTCTACCTTGTGATAAGCCATGTTGGTTCTCCTTTGATGTCGACGGGAGGCAAGCGGCGCAAAGCGCCGATGAAACAAGTCCTGCCGACGGTTTGTACAACTAAAAATGGCGAAAGGAGGATGGCCTGAGACAAAGTCCGCATGCCCCGACGGATCAGCACGCCAGACTCTCTCTCCGGACAACCTCCAGAGCCATTACCCGAAAAAAAACCGGGGGCAGCAGGCTCTTCGGAATGAAGAAGAGCGTGCTGCCCCGTACTACCTGCGGATCCCTAGTTTATTGATAATCGTGCGATAGCGCTCGACATCCTTTTTCTTCAGGTAATCCAGAAGTCTTCTTCTCTGCCCGACAATCTTGAGGAGCCCGCGCCGCGAGTGGTGATCCTTCTTGTGGGTCCGGAAGTGCTCGGTCAGATAGGTGATGCGCTCGGAAAGAAGCGCAATCTGCACCTCAGGAGAACCGGTGTCTCCCTCATGAGTCTTGTACTGTGCAATGAGTTCCTGTTTACGTTCCGTGGCCAGCACTGTGCCACCTCCTTTCAGTGAGAGAATTTCCGGAGGAACCGGAATTCGGTAAAACATCGGACTTTTATCACAAAACCCCGACGCTGTAAAGGGCTAATCATGCGGCCCTGGCCGCCTGAAAAACCCTCAAAAGCTCAAAATCGCCGCGTTTTTCACTCAGCCGACCGGGTGCGAACCGGGCAACGGCCAGCAGGATTCCGTCGTGCAGGAGACGGACGGTCGCGCCTTCAGGACAGCCGGGCGCAGTAGCCAGGGAAGCGAGCGTCGGCGGAATGCCGTCGGCAAGTCGTCGGGCCGCTTCCGCATCGATTTCCAGCGCCGGCATCCCGGCCAGGGCTTCGGTGACGGAAAGAAGCGGAGGCTTGGCGGCATCATCGGTTTCCAGCTGCTCCAGTGTCACGCAGTCGGCCTCGGTGAAGGTGCCGCTACGGGTGCGCCGCAGGGCCACCAGGTGAGCACCGGTGCCCAGGGCCAGGCCGAAATCGTGGCAGAGCGTACGCACGTAGGTCCCCTTGGAGCAATCGACCTCGAGGGTGATCAGAGGGAGATCGACAGCGAGAATCTGCAGGCGGTCGATCCGCACCTCGCGCGACTCCCGCTCTACCTCGATCCCCTGGCGGGCCAGACGATAAAGCGGAACACCATCCTTCTTCAAGGCCGAATACATGGGCGGCAGCTGGCGAATCACCCCGACGAAGGATCGGCCCGCGGCCATGACGGCTTCCGCCGTGATCCCCGCCACCGGCCGACGCTCCAAAACCTCACCCTCGGCATCCTGGGTTGTCATGGTTTCGCCGAGTTTGAGCACCGCCCGATAGGTCTTGTCCCCCTCCATCAGAAACTGGACGATGCGGGTCGCCTCGCCGACCGCCACCGGCAGCACCCCGGTCGCCAGAGGGTCGAGGGTACCGGTATGCCCGACACGACGCGTCCGCAGCAGACG
Organism: Desulfuromonadales bacterium; assembly: GCA_036554885.1. Classification (GTDB taxonomy): domain Bacteria; phylum Desulfobacterota; class Desulfuromonadia; order Desulfuromonadales; family DASPGW01; genus DASPGW01. The sequence continues at coordinate 1,743 of DATBML010000455.1, read as the reverse complement.
GCGCACCCGCCGCACCACATCGTGGGAGGTCATCCCCTGCGGCTTGTCGATGAGCAGGATTCCGTTCATGTCAGGCCAGCAACTGGTCCAGACGCTCGAAAACGGTCCTGCGAACTTCCTCCAGCGTCCCCTCGACCACGGCTCCGGCGGCATTGTGGTGGCCGCCGCCGCCCAGGTGACGAGACAAGGCGCCAACATCGACCTGACCTTTGGAGCGCATGCCGATCTTGTAGGCGGCCGGCCCAATCTGCCGGAAGAACAGGGCAACCTCCACCCCGCGAATGGAGCGGGGGTAATTGACGAAGCCGTCGGTATGCTCAGACCCGGTTTCCGTCTCTTCGTACATGGAAGTCGTGACACTGACCGAAGCGTAGCGGCCGCAGGGAGAGACCGTCAGGGTCGCCAGCGCCCGGGCGAGCAACCGCAGCCGCTCTGCCCCCTGGCTTTCATAAAGGCCGGAGGCGATGCCCCAGGGAGAGACGCCCCTCTCCACCATCTCCGCGCCGATGCGGAAAGCCTCCGGGTCGGCATTGGAGTAGCGGAACGAGCCGGTATCGGAGAGCACGGCCGTATAGATGCAGGTGGCCACCGCGTGGGAAATGTCATGCCCGGCAGCCTTCAGAATGCGGTAGATGAGCGCGCCGGTAGCGCTGGCTGTCTCGTCGACATAATGAATGGAGCCGAAATGTTCGGAATGCGGGTGATGATCGATGTTGACCAGAGTCCGGCAGACATCGCGCAGATGGGTGCCGGCCCGCCGCAGCTCGCCGGCATCGAGAACGAAACCGGCATCGAAGGCGGTTTCATTTTCAATACTGCGGACTACCGTCGGCGCGCCGGGGAGAAAATCGAAGGACGCCGGAACGCCGTCACGATTATAGGCCACCACCTCCTTGCCCATTTCACGCAGGGCATTGGCCAAGGCCAGGGTGGAAGCCAGGGCGTCGCCGTCGGGACTTTCATGGGAGGCAACCAGGAAGCGTCGACCATCCTCAATCAGCTTCAGGATCGCCGCGACCATCGTCATCCTCGGTGTGGATTTCCTTGAGCAGGGTCTCGATCCGATTGCCGTATTCCAACGAAGAATCGAAAGAGAAGAGAATATCCGGGACATAGCGCATGCCCAGCCGACGCCCAAGCGCGCGGCGTAGAAAAGGCACGGAACTCTGCAGCCCCTTTTCGGTGTCTCGGCGGACTTTCTCGTCGCCCATCACCGTAAAATAAACACGGGCCAGATGCATATCCGGCGTCACTTCTACAGCGGTAATGGTGACAAAGCCGATCCGCGGGTCCTTCAAACCCTTGATCAGAAGAGCGGATATTTCCTTGTGAATCTGCTCTCCGACCCGGTGTGAACGTTTGAATTCCAAAATTCACCTTCTAATAGTGGAAAAATTCGACGAGTCGCTCGCCGGTTTCGGCCGCACCCGAGCGGGCGATCTCCTCCTCGACAAGGTCGAACGTGCGCAGGATGGCGGCCTCTTCCAGACCGACCATGGCAAAGCCGAGCTCCGCCCGCTGCCAGAGATCCTGCAATCCGGTTTCGGCACAGGAGACCGGGAACCGGCTGCGGCAGCGGCCGAGGATGCTGCGGACGACCCCCCGTTTCTCCTTCAGGCTGCCGGGAGAGTAGAGAATGAGATCGAGCCGCAGTACACCAACCACCATGAGCTCATACCGAAGATCAGAGAGTGGTCTTCACCGACTCCATCTCGAAGGCCTCGATGATGTCGCCGACCTTGA
>DATBML010000436.1:0-4736 GCA_036554885.1 Desulfuromonadales bacterium | reverse complement strand
GGCAGAAGATCAGCGTTTACCCGGCCTGATCCGTTCCGGCGGCACAGCCGAAAAAATGGAAGCCCGAGGTTCGCGCTGCGGACTTCGGGCTTTTTTTCTTGAGGCAGGCAAGGGGCTAGAGGCTAAAGGCAGGAGGTTTTTCCCTCACGCCTCGCGCCTCGTGCCTCGCGCCTGAAGTTGTATGCAATTCGTCGACGAAGTAAAAATCCACGTCAAGGCCGGCGACGGCGGCCGCGGCTGCGTCTCTTTCCGCCGCGAAAAGTTCGTCCCGATGGGCGGCCCCGACGGCGGCGACGGCGGCGACGGCGGCGACGTCTGGTTCCGTGTCGACAGCGAACTGGGAACCCTCCTCGATTTCCGTTACAAGGTCCATTACAAGGCCGAGAGCGGCGGCCACGGCATGGGCAAGAAGATGCACGGCAAGGGGGGGGAAGACCTGACCATCCGCGTTCCTCCGGGAACCCTGATCCACGATGCCGAAACAGGCGAATTACTGGCCGATCTGACCGAGCCGGACCAGCAGGTGCTCCTGCTCAAGGGGGGGATGGGAGGACGCGGCAACGCCCGCTTCGTCAGCAGCACCAACCGGGCGCCCCGGCATGCCCAGCCCGGCACCCCGGGCGAGGAGAGAAGTCTGCACCTGGAGTTGAAGCTGCTGGCCGACGTCGGCCTGGTCGGCATGCCCAATGCCGGCAAGTCGACCCTGATTGCCGCAGTTTCCGCCGCCCGCCCGAAGATTGCCGACTACCCCTTTACCACTTTGGTCCCCAACCTGGGAGTGGTCCGCTACGGAGGCTACAAAAGCTTCGTCATGGCCGACATCCCCGGCCTGATCAGAGGGGCCAGCGAGGGACACGGTCTGGGGACCCGTTTTTTGAAACACGTCGAGCGAACCGATCTCTTCCTGCACCTTGTCGACCTTTCGGACCTCCAGAGCGGCGACCCTCTGGAAAATTTCGAGATGATCAACCGAGAATTGCTGCGGTACAAGCCGGAATTGCTGGACAAGACGCAACTGGTGGTCCTGAGCAAGATCGATATTACCGAGGTCCGCGCGAGGATGGCCGAGGTAATCCCCTACTTTTCTTCCCGCGGCTACCGGGTGTTCCCGATTTCCGCCGTTACCGGCGAAGGGGTCAAGGAACTGGTAACGGCGGTCAGCAGCGAGCTGGAACGTATGCGGCAGGCGGGAAAGGCCGTTGAAGACGAGCCCGACATGCCTTGACAGGCGCCCCTGCCGGGGCTAAGATTACGGCCGGTTTTTTCATGAAAATCCTGCACTTTCAATGAGAGCTTTGGCATGCGGAAAACCCTTCTGTCCTACGTCAAGCGGGTGGTCATCAAAGTCGGCAGCGGCGTCATTTCGGACAACGACGGTCTCGACGCCACAATGATCGAGGCGATTGCCCGTAGCGTCAGCGAGCTGCGACAGCGGGGTCTGGAGGTGGTGATCGTCTCCTCCGGAGCAGTCGCCGCCGGCAAGGGCGACCTGGGGATCGTTGGCCGGCCCCGCACCATTCCCCTCAAGCAGGCTGCCGCCGCCATCGGCCAGAGCCGCCTGATGCGCACCTACAAGGAGTCCTTCCGGGCGCGCGGCCTGACGGTGGCACAGGTGCTGCTGACCCGTGACGACCTGGCCAACCGGCGGCGCTATCTCAATGCCCGCAACACCCTGATGACCCTCCTCGAATACGGTGTCGTCCCGGTCATCAACGAAAACGACACGGTGGTGGTCGACGAGATCCGCTTCGGCGACAACGACAACCTCTCGGCCATGGTGACGAATCTGGTCGAGGCGAACCTGCTGGTGATTCTCTCCGACGTCGACGGGCTCTATGACAGCGACCCCAAGAACAATCCGCATGCGAAACTGCTTCCAGTGGTAGAACGCATTACCGAGGGAATCGAAGCGATGGCCGGCGGCGCCGTCACGCAACTCGGAACCGGCGGCATGGCAACCAAGATCAAGGCGGCCAAACGGGCGTCGATCTACGGAGTGGGGACGCTCATCGTCAACGGCCGCATCCCGGATGTCATTCAGCGGGTCTTTGCCGGCGAGGAACTGGGCACCTATTTTCTCCCCGCCCGCGACCGTCTGGCGGCCCGCAAGCACTGGATCGCCTTCACCAAGAAGCCGAGGGGCAAGCTTTTCCTCGATGACGGCGCCCGCAAGGCTCTGATAGAGGGTGGCAAGAGCCTGTTGCCTTCGGGCATCCAGGGGGTCGAGGGAGGTTTCGACCGGGGTGACGCGGTACGCCTGTGCGATATGCACGGAGAAGAGTTCGCCAAAGGGGTTATCAATTACGCCCTGCCGGAGCTGCTGCGCATCATGGGAAAAAAATCGTCCGAGATTGAGGCAGTCCTTGGGTATAAGTATGGAGATGAAGTCATTCATCGCGACAATCTGGTGCTGAAAAAGCAACTGGGGTCCGAAAGGTCGGACCGGTCGGACCTGTCGGACTAGTCGGAGGAACATCATGAACATCCAGAATGAGATTCTGCAACTGGCCCGGCAGGCGAAACAGGCAGCCCGGGTCATGGCCAAACTCTCTTCGGCGGTCAAGGACGAATTGTTGCGGTGCATGGCCGACGCGTTGGAACGCGGCGCCGCCGAGTTGCTGGCCGCCAACGAGAAGGATGTGGCCGCTGGCCGGCAGAAGGGTCTTTCGGCTGCCATGGTCGACCGCCTGGTGTTGGATGACAAGCGCATCCGGGCCATGGCCGAGGGCTTGCGCGAGGTTGCCTCCCTGCCCGACCCGGTAGGAGAAATCACCGGCATGTGGCGGCGGCCCAACGGTATCCAGGTCGGACGCATGCGCATCCCTCTCGGTGTGATCGGCATCGTCTACGAAGCACGTCCCAACGTCACCGCCGATGCCGCCGGCCTCTGCCTGAAAAGCGGCAATGCCGTCATTCTGCGCGGCGGCTCCGAAGCGGTCCATTCCAACACCGCCATCGGCACCCTGCTCAAGGCCGAACTCCATCGCCTGGGACTGCCTGAGGCGGCCCTGCAGGTGGTCGCCACCACGGACCGCGCCGCCGTGCTTGAACTGCTCAAACTGGAGGAGGAAATCGACCTGATCATCCCCCGCGGCGGCGAGGGACTGATCCGCTTCGTCGTCGAGCACTCCCGCATTCCGGTCATCAAGCACTACAAGGGGGTCTGTCACGTCTTTGTCGATGCCAGCGCCGATTTCGAGATGGCGGAGCGAATCTGCGTCAACGCCAAGGTCCAACGCCCCGGCGTGTGCAACGCCATGGAAACCCTGCTCATCCACAAAGACATCGCCGAAACCTTCGTGCCGCGCATCGTCGCCACCATGCGCAGCCAGGGTGTCGAGCTGCGAGGCTGCCCGGTGACGCGGGAATTCGCCCACGAGGTAACGGCAGCGAGCGAGACGGACTGGGGGGCCGAATATCTCGACCTGATCCTGGCGGTGAAGGTGGTCGACGATCTCGACGAGGCCATAGACCATATCCAGCAATACTGTTCCCTGCACACCGAAACCATCGTCACCGGCGACTACGCCAACGCCCAGCGGTTTCTGCGCGAAGTCAACTCAAGCGTGGTCATGGTCAATGCTTCGACCCGTTTTTCCGACGGCAACCAGCTCGGGCTGGGGGCGGAAATCGGAATCTCCACCACCAAGTTGCATGCCTTCGGCCCGATGGGGCTGGAGGATCTGACCACGCGCAAGTTCGTGGTTCTCGGCGACGGGCAGATCAGGCAGTGACAGAATGTAGAATTCAGAATACAGAAGACAGAATTCGGAATGTTTTCTCCTGGATTCTGACTCCTGGCTTCTGACTTCCAGGTCTAATTTATGCGCATCGGCATCCTCGGCGGCACTTTCAATCCAATCCACCTGGCGCACCTGCGGATTGCCGAAGAGGTGCGCGAGACCTGTTCTCTCGACAATATCCTGTTCATCCCGGCCGCCCTGCCACCGCACAAAAATGTCGCCGAGGATGTCCCCTTCGCCCACCGGCTGGCCATGGTGGAGCTGGCGGTGGCCGATAACAGCTGCTTCCGGGTCTCCGACCTGGAGGGGCGCCGAGCCGGCAAGAGCTACTCGGTCCACACTCTGGAGATCCTGCGCCGGGAGAACCCAACGCATGAGTACTTTTTCATCGTCGGCATGGATTCCTTCCGCGACATTACCTCCTGGAAGGAGTACCGCCGTATTTTCGAGTTGGCGCACATCGTCGTCGCCGCCCGCCCCGGCAGCCCTGGAGGCGATCCCCTTGGCCTGCTGCCCGTTGCCATCCGGGCCGACTTCTGTTATGATGGCGCCTCAAAAACACTGCAGCATCACTGTGGTACGTCGGTGATTTTCCTTGAGGAAACCCGACTCGACATCTCTTCCACCCAGATTCGCCGGATGGTGGCCGAGGGGCGTTCGATCCGCTACCTCGTTCCCGCCGACGTTGAGGACTACATCGTCCGCCACGGTTTCTACCGTGGCCAGGAAAGGTCATAACTGCTTGGAATCGAAACAACGGGCCATCCTCTGCGCCGCCTATGCTCTGGAGAAAAAGGCCTTCGACGTCCGCATTCTCGAAGTGCGGGGGCTCTCCTCTCTGACCGACTACCTGCTGCTTGCTTCCGGCCGTTCCGACCGCCAGGTTCAGGCGGTGGCCGAAGCGGTCCGGCTCGGGCTGAAAAAGGAGCACGCAACGCCCCCTCTGGCAGTGGAAGGGATGAACGAAGGGCGGTGGGTGCTTATCGACTACGG